>CAZRXE010000939.1:0-4998 GCA_964603695.1 uncultured Heliomicrobium sp. | reverse complement strand
AGTGATTGCAGCCGTCAACGGCCCGGCGATGGCAGGCGGATTCGATCTGGCGGCGATGTGCGACATTCGCGTTTGCGCGCCATCTGCAAAATTCGCGCAAACCGAAATCCTTTTGGGGCTGACGCAGATGATTTACCCGCTTTACAAAATCATCGGCCTCAGCCGCGCCAAAGAATTGGCTTTGACCGGCGACGCCATCAACGCCGAAGAAGCTTATCGAATCGGTCTGGTTAATCACGTTTACCCGGCGGAGGATTTATTGGCCGAAGTGATGAAGCTGGCGGAAAAGCTGGCTTCGCGCCCGCGTCAGGCATTGATCGAAACCAAGCGGCTCACGCGCGAACTGATTGACGTAGACACTCAAACTGCCTTTCGGCGAATGGGCAAAGCCATTCGCGACCGCCTGCAATCCGAAGAGCATCAACAAATGGCGGCAGCGTTTGTCGCCGGACTCAAACAACGAAGTGAGTCGCATTCATAAGTTCGGCCTTCAGACGGCTCAAGGCGCGCGCCGGATTTACGCAAGCCACCATAATCGGAGCAAGTGTTGCCCGCCCGAACCCGCCTGAAACTGAATATTTACATCCCCGAAACCCTGTGCGATAGTTCCTACCCGTGAACGGTTGGTGTCGCGGTTCGACGCCAAAAGAAAATTTGCCAAAGCAATCAACGATTTACGACAGGCGATGCGCCGTGCCGGAATCGTTTTTTTATGCATCGGCGCATGAATGAATCCCCCCGAAAAACTCAGCTTTCCAGTTCGCAACTGTCAGGAGAAAATCGAATGCAAAGATTGATAAAAACGTTTGCACCCACTGTTTTCGTGCTGTTGCTCGCCAGTTCGTTCGCCTTCGGGCAGGACACTGTGACCGGCGCGTTTGAAGGAAACGTGACAGACAGCGTCACGGGGCAGCCCGTTGCGGGCGCAACCGCCGAAATCACCAATGTCGAAACCAACATCACCGTCAGCAAAATCACTGACGCGCGCGGGCGGTTTTATCAGGGATTGCTGCTGCCCGGACTCTACAAAATCCGTGTCACGCAAACAGGCTATCAGCCGAACGAAACCTTTCAACGATTGAAAATCGCGCGCACGGGCGAAGTCGTTCCAGTGCCGGTCAGTTTGGATCCGCTGCCGCCGACGCCACCGGGCACGCCTCCTACAGTTCCGGCAACGCCTCCGGCAACTCCGCCGACTACTCCCCCGACAACTGCACCGGCAACTCCGCCTTCCGCTCCGCCCGGAATTCCGTCTGCGGCAGCCAATACGGCGGCGGGCAATGAAGTCCGCAGTTCGATCAACACTGTGGATGGACGCCGCAGCGGTTCGTTCGGCGAAACCGATGTCACGGCGCTGCCGCTGGGCGGTTCGACCTTCACGCGAACTTTTGACGAACTGGCGCTGTTGCTGCCGGGCGTTGCGCCGCCGCCACAAACTTCCGGCAGCGTGGCCGGGCCCGGACAAGGTTCGGGCGTGGGGTCTTCAGGACAATTCGCCGTTAACGGATTGCGTTCGCGCGCCAACAATTTCACAGTGGACGGTTCGGACAACAATGACGAAGACATAGGCGTCAGGCGGCAAGGCTTCCTGTCGCTGGTTCCGCAGCCGCTCGAATCCATCCGCGAATATCAGGCCATCACCTTGCTCGCCCCGGCGCAGTTCGGGCGCAACTTCGGCGCGAACGTCAACGCCGTTTCCAAATCCGGCGGCAATTCGGTTCACGGCAATGTTTATGGCTTTTTCAATTCCAGTCAGTTCAACGCCCGCAATCCTTTCGACACGGCCAATGGCAACGCATTGGTTCCAGTAACGGCGGGCAATGGGCGCGCTGTGTTCCTGGACGGACAACAATTACAGGTTCGCAACAACAGCGCCGGCGAAGATTCCTTCACGCTGGGCAAAGTCGGCGGCACGCTGGGCGGGCCAATCCTGCGCCAAAAGACTTTTTACTTTCTGGCCGCCGAAGGCCAACTCATCAACTCCGCCAAGGAAGAAAACTTCGCCGTGCCGACCGTCGAACAGCGCGGCGTTTTCAATTCGGGCGCGACTGGCGTGGTGGGCAATCCGCTGGGCACTGGCTTTGCGGGACGAACCCGCCCGACCAACGCCGGCGGCAATTTGTTTTTCAGTCTCTTCCCTTTCGCCAATAACCCAGCGGGCGTTTACGGCGCGAACACTTACACACAGGTGCTGCCGGCAAACGCGCGCGGCGTGGTGGCTTCGGCCAAGATTGACCACAATTTCAATCTGGCCGGGCGCACTCAAAGCATGAGCGGGCGCTACAACTACACCGACGATAAACGCGAAGTCTCAAAGACTGGTGAAGCCATCTTTTCCACACTGGAACCCAAAGTGCGCGCGCAGAATTTTTCCTTCGTCTTCAACAGTCAGTTGACGGCGTCCGGATCGCGCAATCAGGCGTTCAATCAGGTGCGGTTTTCTTACGGACGGACGCGGCTGCGCTTTTTGGAAGTCAAAGCCTGCACGGCGACGGACGCGGCGTATTCCAACGATTGCCTGTTGGCGAGCGACCGCGCACCGAACGCGCCGTTTTTGATTAACCGCCGCTCCATCGAAAATCTGACCGTTCCCGCCGCTCCACTCACCGCCTTGACCGGCGAAGCGCAGCAGCAACAGCCGCAAGTCGTCAATTACCGCACGGTCGTTTTCAACCGCCGCCCGATTCACACCGAGGAAGATTTGGGCTTGCTCGGCCAACTGCAAATCGCCGGCTTCAGTCCGCTGGGCGTGGATGTGACGAACTTTCCGCAAACGCGCGTCAACAACACTTATCAACTGGCCGACGTGCTGACCTGGCGCGTGGGCGATCACGCCATGGCTTTCGGCACTGACATTCGACGTTCGGAATTGCACAGCAATCTGCCGCGCATCACGCGACCTTACGTCACGTTCAACGGCACGCCGCCCGCGCTGCTCAACAGCTTTTTCAAACCGCAGGATCTGGCCGCGATGGGTGTGCCGAGCAATTTCTTTTTGACGCTGGCCAACACTGGCAACACGCCGCCGGCGGCGGCGGCGGATTTGAGTTTGCGTTTTTATCAGTACAACTTTTTCGGTCAGGACGATTGGCGCATTCTGCCGAACCTGAGCGTGGCTTACGGCCTGCGCTACGAAGCCAACACCGCGCCGCGCGAAATCAACAACCGCATCGAACGCACATTCAATGATCCGGCCCTGGGGCTGATTCCGGGACTGCGCACCTTTATTCAAGGCCGCGAGAAAATCTTCGAAACGGATCGAAACAACTTCGCGCCGCGCGTCAGCCTGGCTTATTCGCCGAACTTTTTCGGCAAAGATCGGACAACTGTCTTTCGCGGCGGCTTCGGCGTCTTTTTCGATCAGGTGCTGGGCGCGGTGGTCAGCCAATCGCGCAACGTTTACCCGACCTTCCTGACGCTGAACTTCGGCGGCCTGTTCGCAGACCGCGAAGAAGTCCTGCTCAGTTACGTCAACCCGGCGGCGACCAGCATTCAAGGCATACCGCTGGTGCGCGGAATCAATCAGTTGAACCTGCCGCTGAACGCCGCGCTGATACAGATATTGAATCAAAACTTCCCGCCGGCCTTCGGCGCGACAGTGCCCAACCCGCGATTGGATACGCCGAATGCGTTTCATTACACCTTCGCTTTTGAACAGCAACTGAGCCGGCAACTGACCTTCTCTTTCGCTTACGTGGGCACGAATGGCAGAAAACTGCTGCGATTCACGACGCCGAATCTTGGCCCCGGCACGAACATCCTGCCGACTTCTTTCGCCGCCGAAGGCGATGAACCGCTGGTCTTTGGCCGCGTCTGCATTCCTTTCATCGGCACGGTGCGACAGCCGATTGCCAGCCTGAACCAGCAACAGCAGCAAGTCTGTGGCAGACGGCCCGTGCCAGACATCGGCGCGGTCAATGTTTTCACCACGACGGGAACTTCGCGTTACGACTCGTTCCAGTTTGAATTGCGCGGCAGATTCTTCCAGTCCTTGCAGCTTCAGGCGTCTTACGTGTTTTCCGCCTCGCGCGACGATGTCTCCGAAGCCTTCGATCTGGCAGGCTCGTCCGCATTGCCGCAAAACAGCCGGAGCTTCGCGGGCGAACGCGCGGCGTCGAACTTCGACCTGCCAAACCGTGGAACCCTCGCGGCCATTTACGACGCGGACAATCTGAAAGACAAACTCTCAAAAATGGGCTGGCTGCTGGGCGGAATGCAGATTTCGGCCATCGGGCGCATTCAGTCCGGGCAACCGTTCACTGTCAATTCCGTTTACGACGTGAACCTGGACGGCAATCTGACTGACCGTTTGAATTCGACCAACGGTTTGCAGATGACCGGCGACGGACGACAACCGATTGTCGTTCAAACCGCGAATCTGGGCAGCTTGCTGGCCGCCACGGGCACGGACGGACAAATTGCGCGCAATTCGTTTCGCGCGGGCGGTCTGGCGGTCTTCGATCTGGCCGTCAGCAAGGCATTTTCTTTTGCCGGGACTAAACGAATTCGCCTTCGCGCGGACTTATTCAATCTGTTCAACCGCGCCAACTACGCCATTCCGGTTCGCACGCTGGAAGCCCCAGGCTTTGGCCGCGCCGTCAATACTTTGACTCCAGGTTTTCGTTTGCAGCTTGGTTTGAAGTTTGAGTTTTAATTTTGGAGTTCTAAATTTGGAGTACGACGGCTCGGCGTCGCTTTGGTAGTCCGATAATTGAAACAACTATCAAAGCGACGCCGAGCCGTCGCACTCCAAAGCTTCGCCAATGGAGGTATTCATGTCACTTCGCCGTTTTTCCTCATCGCGTTCCTTCCTGACTTTTTCCCTGGTGTTCACATTCCTGCTGGCAGGCGGACTGTTTCTGACCCGACGCAATTCCGCGCAAGGAATTCCGCCGCAAACACAACATCTGGCCAGCGGCATTCTGGCGGCGGCCAAACCTTTGCCCGCAACGCTGGTGCTGCACACCGCGACGTTGCTCAACAATGGCAGAGTGCTGG
>CAZRXE010000938.1:0-2292 GCA_964603695.1 uncultured Heliomicrobium sp. | reverse complement strand
ATCCAGTCCGGACGCGCCTGTCCGACTGGCGGAATCGTGCGGCGGACAAACTGCACTTGCGCGCCGTTGTTGACCTGCGTTCCCTGCCCTTCGGCAAAACTCGTGGCCGGAAACACCACATCGGCAAGCTGCGCGGTTTCGGTCAGGAACAAATCCTGCACAACCAGAAAATCAAGTTTGCTGAGTTGCGATTTAACCAGCGCGGCGTCTCCATTAGCTTTGAAAACAACATCTTCACCGGCGATGAACAAGGCTTTAATGCCGCCGCCCGCCGCGTTGAGCATCGCGTGCGCAGACATTCCGCCTTTGTAGCCGCTGTCCATTCCCATCATTCCCGCGCCCAGCGTGTTCGCGTAACGAACCAGCGGCACAAAGGAAAACTTGGTTTCGGTGCGCGCAGGCGTTGCGCCGATTTCCAGCGTCGGATGCTCGACGATGTAGGTGTAAGGATTGTTGTTGATCGAAGGTTTTTGTGTGGAGTTTGACGATTTGACTTCGCGTTGCAGCGAATCAATGTAAGCCGTTCTCGCGGCAGCCACGGCTTCGGCATCCGGCGAAGCCAACGCTTCTTCAAGCAGCGGCAAGGCTTCGACCGCCGCGCCGCGCAATTCGTCGCCGAAAATGACCACGACTTTGCCGCTTTCGCCAATCGCCTGACGAATCGCTCGCAGGTCATCGGCGTTTGCGCCCATCGCATCGGCGGCGGAGTTGATTTTCGCCTCATCAAGCAACGCCTGGACAATCGCGGCTTCGCTGCCCTGTCGAACGCGGACGGCGATGTTCGCCTGCCGTTCCAGACGCGAAGCGACGGAATTGACGATCAGCAAACGCGCGGCCTTCTGCCGCACCGCCCATCGAATCGAAAACGCCGTCAACGGGTTCTCTTCGTTCGGATCGGAGCCGATCAGCAAAATGGTGTCGGCGTTTTGAATGTGTTCCTGCGTGGCGATTTGCGGCGCGCCGTAACGGAAGAACGAGGCCAAATCCACCTCGTCTTCGTCGTGATAATGCTCAGCGTTAGGAGTTTGCAGCACTTCGTCGGCGAATTTACGCAAGGCAAATTGATCTTCGTTCAGCAAACGCGCGGCGCTGATGACGCCGATGCTTTGCCCGCCTTTTTCGGTTTTGATTTCGCCGAGCCGTTTGGCCACGAAACTCAACGCTTCGTCCCAGGTCGTCGGAACCAGATGCTCGCCCCGGCGAATCATCGGACGATCAACGCGCTCGTTACTATGAACGAAATCCACTGTGTAACGTCCGAGCGCACAAAGGAAATCGTGATTGATGCCGCCCGCCGTGCGTCCGCGTCCATCGCGCGCCACAGCGCGAATCAATTTTTCGCTGCGGGTTCCGGCCAGAATCGAGCAGCCGTCCGAACAGAAGTTGCAAACCGTCGGCGTCTGTTTCAAGTCCCAGGGACGCGCAACATATTTGTAAGGGACGTGCAGCAAGGTTCCGGTCGGACAAACGTCCACGCAGTTGCCGCAATCGGAACATTCCACCCAACCGCTGAAGGCGCTGATGAGCGTGGCCGCGCCGCGATTGACGGTGGTGATGGCGTTTTCGTCCATCCACTCTTCGCAAACGCGCGTGCAGCGTTTGCAGGTCACGCAGCGTTGCGGATCGTTGTAAATGAATGGCGAAATCTGCCGTTCCAGGTAATTGTCTTTGTCTTCGTATTGCGAGCGCGTGCGGTCTTCGCCAAAGCCGTAGGTTTGATCCTGCAATTCACATTCGCCTGCGCGGTCGCACACAGGGCAATCCACCGGATGATTCGACAGCAAAAACTCGATCATCGCCGCGCGCGTTTCTTCCACTTCTTTCGATTCGGTGGTGACGACCATTCCGTCCGTGACGGGCATGGTGCAGGCGGTTTGCAGTTTGGGAATTTTGGGATTGTCCACGCGCACCACGCACATCCGGCACGAAGCCTGCGGCGTCAGCCCACGGTGATGACAGAAGCGCGGCAAATAAACGCCGCTCATCTCACACGCTTCAATCAGCAACTCGCCTTTCGGCGCGGTCACGTCCTGTCCATTGATGGTTAGCTTAACTGTTTCCATAGTTTAAGACTTCAAGCGGCTTGAGCCAGCAAAGCCTGCTCGCTCTGAAGAATGTGCAACAAAATTGCCAGGAGTTTGCCCGGCTGCGCGATGTAATAAACGCTCTTGTCAATGAAGACCGAGCTGCCGTCCAGTTTCAGGAACTGCCAGTCGTGCGCCGTGGTGACAACACCGTAAAGTATCGGAATATCGACGCCGGTCCGTTCATTGAAAATCCGCGCGGCGATCA
>CAZRXE010000937.1:0-1720 GCA_964603695.1 uncultured Heliomicrobium sp. | reverse complement strand
AGATATTTTCTGCGAGCTTCAATTTTTCCATCTTTGTCTGCAAAGATGGCGGCAGCCTTGTCATAAGGTGTGAGCAGAGCTTCACCGACAATCAGCGTCGGGACGACTGCCATATTGTTGGCAGCGAATTGGCGGAAAAGTTCTGCGCGTTGTTCTTTTGTGCGACTGGAAAGCGGCGGAAAAAATCCGTGTTCGACGCTGCGTTGTCCGGCCTTGATTGTCTCTTCCGGTGAAGCGACCGGATGCCCAACCAGCGCAAGATTATGCTGCTTTGCAGCGGCGGCGATGGCTTTGAATGTTTCGAGTGAAGCGGCAGTGCGAATCTTGATGAAATCCACGCCCAACCTTGCCATTGAATCCACGGCGGCTTCGGCTGCTTCAGGGCCAGCCACGCCGAGACGGAAGCGATCTACCGGCTCCACTGTGCCTTCGCTCTTCATCCGTTCAACGTTCTTCGCGCTTTCCAGGATTTTGCCGGGCGTTTTGATGCGTGGCCCCAGCCGTTTGCCTTCCGCCACTTCTTTCCGCCATTGCAGCAGCAATTCCGCGTCACCGCCCATATCGCGCACGCTGGTGACGCCATTGGCGATGAAGAGCGGCAAAGCGTTTTCACCCACTTTCGCTAAATGAACATGCATATCCCACAATCCGGGGATGAGATATTTTCCGCGCGCGTCAATCACTTGCGCGCCTTTGGGAAGGCGCAGCTTCCTGCTTTCTCCAATCGCAGTGATCCGTCCTCCGGCAATGATGACCGTCATATTCGGCTTGGCGGCTGCGCCTGTGGCATCAATCACCGTGACGCGAGTGATGGCGAGAGGTTTAGCCTGCAATTGTTGCGACCGGACAGTCGCGGAATTTGTTAGCAGACCAAATACCAGGAACGCCAGCGCCAGTCGGTTTGCAATTCTCTTCATCTGTCTGTCCTTCCGTTTTCTGGGGGACTCACTTCATCCCGCGCGGAGTAACCAATGGCCTGAAGGTGAGCGGAGGCAAGGTGATTCGCGTCGCGGAGACCTTGCCGCTATTCATAAATTCCAGCATCACATCCTTGATTTGCGGCGAAGAGATAAACAACTCATGGCCGTGCCCCGCGCCTTCGATGATTACGTGATAACTGTTGCGAAAGTTTTTCCGAACTTCTTCAGCGTTACTTGGGGGAGTTCTTCCGTCGAGCGTGCCGCTCAAAAAAAGCGTGGGAACTTGCGAGGTGACCGGCAAGCGAAACGATGGTTTGAGTTCGGGAATTTTCCAAGCGCTGCAAACTTCGGGAAGAGGAAAATCAATCAAATCACCGAGCAAAGACTTTTCCGCCTCGTGCCTGATGCGATTGCGCCTCTGAGCCGATGCGCCCGAAGCGCAATCCATCGCATAAGCCATTGCCGACCCAATTGAATCTTGGCGCTCATCGGCGATCATCCGCACAAAATACTTCAAATAAACCGAAGAGGAATCGCCCACTGACAGGCTATGGTAGAGCGCGGGAATAGCTTCTTTCCCCGCGCGGTCACCGAGCAAAGCAGCGGTCAGCCGCTGCACATCGAATTTGCCGAACGTCACGGCGACCGATTGTGCGGTCTTTGGATCGGTGATCGTGACCATGGCAGGTTGTTTCTCCAGCCGTTGCCAGACCTTGGTCATCAGTTGTTTCAGGTCGGGGATAACCGTCTTGATTCCAGCATCGCTTTTGGCGAGTTCGTTGAGCAGTGAAAGTTGAGCC
>CAZRXE010000936.1:0-7577 GCA_964603695.1 uncultured Heliomicrobium sp. | reverse complement strand
ACCATGGCTGGTTGCGCTACGATTCTTGAAGATGAACTCACAACCCAACAATTCACCTGAAAATTTTTCGCGCGATGTGTTGCTGCGTGACGGCGCGCTGTTGCGAATGCGTGCGCTCAGGCAAAGCGACCGCGACGGTTTAATCGCGCTTTTCAACCGTTGTTCGCCGGAAACGCGACGCTACAGGTTTTTGCGAATGATTACTTCTCTGCCGGATTCGCTACTGGATCAACTGGTGGCGACTGACGGCGTGCGCCACGTAGCGCTGGTGCTGACGCAAGGCGAGCAGGACGAAGAAAAGATCGTCGCCGTCGGGCGCTACTTCGCGCTGGATAAGCATCCGAACGTGGCCGAAGTTTCTTTCCTTGTCGAAGACGCGATGCAGAAGCGCGGCATCGGCACGATCCTGCTGGATGCGCTGGCCGAAATCGCGCGCGAACACGGCATCACACGGTTCAGCGCGGATGTGCTGGCCGACAATCGCTTGATGATGTCCGTCTTTCGCAAAGCCGGCTACGCCTTGACCTCGAACATCAGCTACGGCGTGACGCATCTGGAATTCCCAATCCTGCGCAGCGAAGTGGCCGAAGCCCGCCGCGACGCGCAGGAAGCCGAAGCCGAACGCGCCAGTTTGAGCGCCGTCTTCGAACCGAAAACCATTGCCGTCATCGGTGCCAGCCGCGACCCTGTGTCGGTGGGTGGCGCGCTGTTTCGCAATCTGCTGCGCTGGGGATTCGCCGGCACGCTTTATCCAATCAATCCGTCGGCGACTTCGATTGCCGGCGTCCACGCTTATGCAGGCATCGCCGATTTGCCCGAAGCGCCAGAATTAGTGTTTGTCGCGGTTCCGGCCAAACAAGTGCTGGAAGCGGCGCGGCAATGCGCGGCGGCGGGCGTGCGCGCGTTGTGCGTGGTAACGGCGGGTTTTGCCGAAGCGAGCGAAGGTGGCAAATCCGAACAAGCCGAACTGGTCAACATCTGCCGCGCTTCGGGAATGCGGCTGGTGGGGCCGAATTGCATGGGCGTCATCAACACTTCAAACAAGATTCGTTTGCTGGGGACGTTTGCGCCTGTCGAACCTCCGGCGGGCAACGTGGCGATGAGTTCGCAATCGGGCGCGCTGGGTTTGGCGTTGATGGCGCGCGCACGGGAAGCGGGCGTGGGCGTTTCGTCGTTCATCAGCGTCGGCAACAAAGCGGATGTTTCCGGCAACGACTTGCTGCAATTTTGGGAAGGCGACGAAGCGACGGACGTGATTTTGTTTTATCTGGAAAACTTCGGCAATCCGCGCCGCTTTGCGCGCATCGCGCGGCGTGTGTCGCGCGCCAAACCGATTGTCGCCGTCAAAGCCGGTCGCGCCGATTCAGACCGCGCCGTGGACGCGCTGTTTGCGCAAACGGGCATCATCCGCGTGGATACGCTGGCGGAGTTTTTTCCCGTCGCGCGGTTGCTGGCTTCGCAGCCGATTCCGCAAGGCAAGCGCCTGGGCATTCTGACCAACGGCGGTGGGCCGGGCGTGGTCGCTGTGGATGCGGCCATCGCCGCCGGACTCGAAATTCCAGCCTTGAGCGAAGCCACGCAAGCGAAGTTGCGCGCCGCGTTGCCGGCGGAAGCGATTGTCACGAATCCCGTTGATGTCATCGCCAATCCTTGTCCGGCGAATTACCAAACCTGTCTGGAAATTTTGTGCGACGACCCTGACCTGGATGCCTTGCTGGTGATTTTCATTCCGCCGCTGGCCACGCCCACGCGCGAAGTGGCGCAGGTGATGAGCGATGTGCTGGCCGCGCGACCAAATTTGCAAAAGACCGTCGCTGCCGTGTTTTTCGACCCGTTTTCGCCGTCCATTTCCGTGCCGGTCAGCGAAAAGAAAGGCCGCACGAATCGTTGCGTGCCGGTTTACGACTTTCCTGAAAGCGCCGTCGCTGCGCTGGGCGCAGCCGCGCGTTACGGAACCTGGCGCGCTGCGCCGACCGGCAGTCTGGCCGACATCAAAGTGGATCGCGACGCCGCGCAAAAAATCATCGAAGCCAACGCCGGCACGCTTTCGCGCGAAACTGCCGCTGCGCTGCTGGCAACGGCTGGCATAGCACTTTCCACTGTTGAAGACATTCCGCCGGATTCCGTCGTTGAAGTGAAAGCCGGCATCACGAACGATCCGATCTTCGGCCCACTGGTAACGTTCGGCGCGGGCGGCGCGTTGGCGGAGTTGCTGTCTTGCCGGTTGCTGGATGACGTGGTGTTCCGCGTCCTGCCGCTGACGGATCGCGACGCGGCGGAAATGATTCAAGCTTCGCGCGTCAACCGACTGTTGAAAGATTCCGGCGACGCCGGCCTGCCTGCCGCGACGGATTTGTTGTTGCGGCTGAGCGCCCTGTCCGAAGCCGTTCCGCAACTTGCCGAAGTCAGCCTGGATGTGGCGGTTCATTCGGAAAACAACGCTCTGACTCTGTTGAATGCCCGCGTGCGTTTGAACTGAGATTTCGACAATAGCTTTGGCGACTGATTGAACTTCTGTGAAACTTTCTTTGTCTTACCATCTGTCATTGTTGTTCCCGCCAACCTTTCCTATACTGCCCGCCGCATAGCCAACATTTCCACAGCCGATAAGCGTTACGACATAAAGACAAACAGACAACAGAGGAGATTTCCAAAATGCGCCAAATAGGCTTGGTTTTTAGAGCAATCACGTCATTGATTTTGTGTTCGCTGCTGGCCGCCGCCGCGCTGGCCGCAGTCAAACCGCACGCGCTGTTCAGCGATGGTTGCGTATTGCAGCAAGGAATGCCGGTTCCCGTGTGGGGCTGGGCGGACGAAGGAGAAAAAGTCACGGTCGAATTTCAAGGCCAGAACGTCAGCGCCACGGCGAGCGGCGGCAAATGGATGGTCACGCTGAAAGACCTGAAAGCCGGCGGGCCGTTTGAAATGAAGCTGACCGGATCAAGCACCGTGACGATCAAAAACATTCTGGTCGGCGAGGTCTGGTTGTGCAGCGGCCAATCGAACATGCAATGGACGATGAATCAGACCGCCAACGCGAAAGAAGACATCGCCGCCGCAAACCATCCGAAGATTCGTTTGTTCAGCGTGCCGCGCCTTTCCAAAGACACGCCTCAGACCGATGCCAAAGGCGAGTGGAAAGAATGCTCGCCCGACTCGGTCAAGGATTTTTCGGCGGTCGGTTACTTTTTCGGTCGTGCCTTGCAAGCCGCGCGGCAAGGCGTTCCCGTCGGTTTAATCAATTCTTCCTACGGCGGCACACCTTCCGAAGCCTGGACGAGCGATAGCGTGGTCAAAAACGATCCGAGCTTTGCCGGCGTTCGCGAACGTTACGCCAAGGCGCTGGAAGCCTTTCCCGAAGCCAGCGCCAAATGGGAAGCAGCCCTGGAAAAACACAAAGAAGCCGTCGCCAAAGCCAAAGAAGAAGGCAGGCCGGCTCCAGCCGCGCCTGGACGCCCAATGGGGCCAGGTCATCAAAGCAGCCCGTCGGGTTTGTACAACGCGATGATTGCGCCGCTGGTGCCTTACGCGCTGCGCGGAGCCATCTGGTATCAGGGCGAAGCCAACGCCGGACGCGCTTATGAATACCGTTCGATTTTTCCGGCGATGATTCAAAATTGGCGCAAAGCTTGGAACAGCGAAATGACTTTCCTGTTTGTGCAGCTTGCGCCATACGCTCCGCCTGCGCCGGGAACCTGGCCGGAATTGCGCGAAGCTCAGTTGCTGACTTTGAAGCTGCCGAAAACCGGCATGGCCGTAATCACCGATGTCGGCGAGGAAAAAGACATTCACCCGAAACAGAAACAGCCCGTCGGCGAACGCCTGGCCCTTGCCGCGCGCGCAATTACTTACGGCGAAAAGATAGATTACTCCGGCCCGGTTTATTCGGGGATGAAAGTGAAAGGCGACAAAATCGAACTCAGTTTCAACCACGTCGGCGGAGGCTTGGTTGCCAAAGACGGCAAACTGATGGGCTTCACCATCGCCGGAGCCGATCAGAAATTCGTTCCCGCCGAAGCTGAAATCAAAGGCAAGAAAGTCGTAGTGCATAGTTCCGCCGTCGCTCAACCCGTCGCGGTTCGCTTCGGCTGGGAAAACTGGCCGGTGCTGAATTTCTGGAATAAGGCTGGCTTGCCCGCCACGCCCTTCCGCACGGACGATTTCCCTATGGTCACGGCTCCGAAAAAATGAACACCTCTTTCACTCGCAGAGAGTTTTTAACCGCGTCCGCCGCCGTGCCGTTGATTGGCCTGGCGGCGGACGACGCTCCGTTTAACGCGATGGGCGAACGCATCGGCGAAGTCACGGATCACTCCGCCATCATTCAAACGCGCTTGACGGCGGCTCCCCTGCGCAACAATGCCGGATTCGCCTTTCCCGGCGTGACGCGACAGGATCGCCGCGAAAAGTTGCAGGTCATGCCTGCCGCCATGACCATCGCCGAACTGGAAGGCGCTTGTCCCGGCAAAGCCGGTCGCGTGCGATTGCTTTACGGTCAACGCGCTAATTTGTCCGGCGCGAAAAAGACCGCGTGGTTCGACGCCGTTGCTGAAACCGATTTCACGCACCACTTTCGGTTGGAGGATTTAACGCCGGATACGCTTTATCACTTCGCGGTGGAAACGACGGCGATGACCGGCAAACAAACCCGACGCGGCGCGCCCGGTTCGTTTCGCACCGCGCCGCGCGGTGCGTGGAAAAATCTGAAGTTCGTCGTGTCCACCTGCCAGCATTACCTGACGCGCGATACCGCCGCCGGCTTTTTAAGTTACGAAGCGATGCGGCGCTTGAAACCTGACTTCACGGCGATGGTCGGCGACAACGTGTATTACGACACCGAACCGCCCATCGCGACGACGCCCGAACTGGCGCGTCATTTCTGGCATCGCATGTATTCGCTGCCTTCGCTGAAAGAGTATTACCAGCACACGCCGGCTTACTGGGCCAAAGACGACCACGACGTATTGAAAGACGATTGCTGGCCCGGCGGTGAACCGGACTTTATGGCTCCGATGACTTTTGCCGAAGGGCTGAAGATTTTCCGCGAGCAAGTTCCCATCAGCGACCCGCCCTATCGCCGATTCCGTTGGGGCAAAGGCCTGGAAATCTGGCTGACCGAAGGCAGAGACTTTCGCTCTCCGAACCGCAACACCGACAACGCCGAAAAAAGCATCTGGGGCAAAGAGCAAAAAGAATGGTTGAAGCGCAGCCTGCTGGAAAGCGATGCCGCATTTCGCGTGCTCATCAGCCCAACGCCGATTGTCGGCCCAGACCGCGCCGCCAAAGGCGACAACCACGCCAACGCAGCCTTCGCCACCGAAGGCCGCGAGTTCCGCCAATGGGTGAAAGACCAAAAACTGAAAAACTTTTTCGTCCTCAACGGCGACCGCCACTGGCAATACCATTCAGTTGACCCCGAAACCGGCGTGCAGGAGTTTTCCGTCGGAACCATCAGCGAAGGCAACGCCGGAGGTTCGCCCGGCGAAGACAAACGCTACCACCGTTTCCACCGCGTCAAAGGCGGCTTTCTTTCCGTCGAACTCACCGGGACAGCCAACGCGCCGCAACTGGTCTTTCGCCATCACGGCATCACGGGCGAAGTGGTTTACGAAAGCGTTCAAAAGAAATAAATGCTGGCGGTAGAACAAGCCATTTAACGGAAAAAAGTGATCGCGCAGACGCCGGCTGCGGCCAAAGGATCGAGTTCGTGATGATCGGAAGTGACGAGTTCGCCTGCCAGCCGTTGGGTCAGGGCGATGGCGCAACAATCAGCCAAAGACACGCGCCGCCAGACGGATTTAAGTCTTCCGACCTCTTGCCAGAAGATGTCGTCCAGGTCTGCCCGCGCAACAACGCCAAGCCTTCCGATGTCGTTGACGGCCTGCACTGCCGCAGCATCCCCGCTTTCACGATGAATGCCGTAGAAGACCTCGCAGAGGTTGAGCGCGTGCGTGAAGCACTCATTGGCAACATCTTCAATCATCGCCCGTACCACTTCGTGTCCCTGTTCACGATTGAGAAAGGCCAGCAGCGCGCAAGCATCCAGCACATAAATCATTCCGGCGTCTCCGTGCTTTTGCCGAAGCGACGTGAAAACCGTTGTTCTTCCAACTCGATTTCTTCACGCCTCTGCGCCAGCCACGTTTCCGTACTCGGAGCCAAACCGGCATATTTGCCGCAGACTTCTGCGACAACAGCCGAACGCTCCGCCTGCGTCACAGGCGGCGGTGCTTCTTCGCGTTGGCTGAGCCAGCCCAACACAGCTTGCCGAACGATCTGAGACGGCTCAAGGCCAAGCGGCCTGCCGGCGCGAACCATCGCCGTCCACAAATGTTCATCAAGTGAGATTTGAATTTTTGTGTTCATATCAAGCCGCTATTGTATTGGCAGCCGCGATTGCCGGCCAACGCCTCCAAGCCGTAACGATGTCTTCAGCCGGAATGCCTGCTTCCTGCAAATCCTGGGCGATGCCGTGTTCAATGCCGTCTTTTTCGATCCACACGTTTCCGTCTTTCAGTCGCAAGTGCGCGATGACGTAATGCACGCGCCCGGTCGCATCCCAGCCAACATCGAGCAGCAGATAGTTATCCGTGGCGCGATCACAAACAGCCAGCATCTGCGAAGTCTCCGGCTCCGCATCCATCCGCGCGTATCGTTCGAGCGTTTGTTGAATCAACGCACGATAGTGATCGAGTTTTACTGCTTGATCCATTGCACAATCTCCTCTTTTGCCACGTCGAAGATCAACAGGTTGATTTCCTCTTCGGCGATGAATTCGATCAAAGCCGGAATTTTCTGCAAGCTTTCGTAAGCCTCAATCGGCACGGCCAGAAAAAGCTCGCGCAGCGATGCCTGGCGCTTCAACATAAACTGGTATAGCCGATATTGTCCGACAGCTTTCTCTAAATCTCCAATCAAGGAACCGGCCAGCACTTTAACCTCGATTGCGACCCGCTGGCCCCCCAACTCATCGCGTAAACGCTTCTCGGCCCCAAGATCAATCAAGACAACCGCACCTTTATACTTGATCGTCAGCGGATCGTGCGTGATTCGCCAACCATCTTTAACCAGTGCGTTCCTGGCTTGCTCGTGATAAACGTCTTTGATAGGCATAACCGAGTTGTAGCATTTCTCGCAGCGTTCTCGTCGAACTGAGTTCTTAGCTGTTACCTTCTGATCCTTGCGAGACGGAAACCATGTTTAGAGCCAGGAAACGCAACGAAGCGATACGCCGACCCGCAGGTGAAAGCGTCGTCATGCCAGCCACCGCCCCGATAGACATGTTCATGTCCTGAGCTAGGTCCCTGTGGATCAGTCGTTGGGCTTGTAGGATAGTCGCCGTCCCAATCTTCGCACCACTCCGTCACATTGCCATGCATATCAAACAATCCCCAACCGTTTGCCACTCCTAAACTTCCCACGCCCACAGTTTTCTGCCGATAAACGCCCTTGCGAGCTTTGCCGTCAAGGTATTTGCCATTGTAGTTGACTACGTCCGTCGTGATGGTGTCGCCGAAAGCAAATTTGGCCTTGCTGCCTGCACTCGCTGCATATTCCCATTCAGCTTCGGTCGGCAG
>CAZRXE010000935.1:0-6481 GCA_964603695.1 uncultured Heliomicrobium sp. | reverse complement strand
CAGGTCGCACTCGGCTGAAAACCGCTATAAGTGACTGTGGGAGCCATGACTTTCATGCTATACATTCCAACCTGGCCGATCTTTTCCCGGCTGTCCCACTGAAAAACAATTTTATGAAAGGCAAAGCGCTCACGATCTGTCTGTTGCTCGCCCTGTTGCCGAGTTTGTTGATGGCACAGGAACCCGTTGTTATTCAAGTTGATGCTGACGCAAAAATCGGGGTTTACAAACCGATTTACGCTTACTTCGGCTATGACGAACCGAACTACACGTACATGAGGCATGGCCAAAAATTGGTCGGTGAATTGGCTCGGCTCAGTCAGGTTCCGGTACACATTCGCGCGCACAGTTTGTTTGTGACAGGCGACGGCAAAGCCGCGTTGAAATGGGGTTCGACCAATGTCTACACGCTGGATGCCAACGGCAACGTGGTTTACGACTGGAAAATCGTGGATCAAATTTTTGATACCTACGTCAAAGCCGGAGCCAAGCCATTTGTCGAAATCGGCTTTATGCCCGAAGCCCTTTCAATCAAACCCCAACCTTACAAACACAACTGGAAACCCGGCGATCCTTACAACGACATTTATCTGGGCTGGGCTTATCCGCCAAAAGATTACGCGAAGTGGGCGGAACTGGTGCGGCAGCTTGTGCTGCATTCGGTTGAACGGTACGGCAAGGCTGAAGCTCTGACCTGGTACTGGGAATTGTGGAACGAACCGGATATTTCTTATTGGAAAGGCACGCCGGAAGAGTACAACAAGCTTTACGATTACACGGCGGAAGCGGTCAAAAAGGCTTTGCCCGGTGCCAAAGTTGGCGGCCCGGCGACAACCGGCCCGCTCAGCGAAAAAGCGGCAGGCTATCTGAAACAGTTCCTGGAACATTGCGCGCGAGGTCAGAACGCCGTGACCGGCAAGACCGGCGCACCTCTGGATTTCATCACCTTTCACGCCAAAGGCCGCCCGGTTGTAGTCGCAGGCCACGCGCAAATGGGCATCGCTAAGAATCTGGGCGACGTAGCCAAAGGCCTGGAAATTGTCGCGTCGTTTCCGCAGTTCAGAAATTTGCCGATCATCCTCAGCGAATCAGACCCGGAAGGTTGCGCCGCCTGCTCGGCGCGCGTTTA
Organism: uncultured Heliomicrobium sp.; assembly: GCA_964603695.1. Taxonomy (GTDB): domain Bacteria; phylum Acidobacteriota; class Blastocatellia; order RBC074; family RBC074; genus RBC074. The sequence continues at coordinate 5,352 of CAZRXE010000935.1, read as the reverse complement.
TCCGCAAAACACTTACCGCAATGGCACGATCTATCCGACTTACACCGCAGTTGCGCTGAGCAACATTTTCAAGCTGGCCGATAAAACCAAAACCAACATTGAAGGAATGCTGACCTGGGCGTTTGAATTTGAAGATCAACCCTGGTTCGACGGATTCCGTTCACTGGCGACCAACGGCGTGGATAAGCCCGTGTTGAACGTTTTTCGCATGGCCGGTTTGATGCGCGGTGATCGAATCAACGTGACAAGCAGCGGCGCTGTGGAATTGGACGCGATTTTGAAAGACGGCGTGAAGGGTAAACCGGACGTGAACGCTATGGCTACGCGGGGTGAGCGCGAGATTGCTGTCATGGTTTGGAATTATCACGACGACGATCTGCCTGCCGCCGACGCACCGGTCACGTTGACGCTGAGCGGAGTTCCCGCCACAGCAAAGCGCGTTCTGGTTCGGCATTACCGTATAGATCAAACGCACAGCAATTCGTGGACGGAGTGGAAGAAACTTGGCTCGCCGCAAAATCCCACGCCGGAACAGTACGCGCAGCTCGAAGCCGCCGGGCAGCTTGAATTATTGACTTCGCCGGAATGGGTAAAGAGCGCAGACGGCAAAGTAGAATTGAAGTTTGCGCTGCCACGATTGGCAGTGTCGCTTGTGCAAGTGAGTTGGTAACCGGGATTCAGGGAGGCTGTTATTCGTTCATTACGCTGGCAAATTGCTTTGTTGATCTGCGCTGCGACGGCAATCAGTTACCTTGATCGGCAGACCTTGCCGGTAGCCATCGCTGCGATTCAGCGTGAGATTTCCGTCACCAACACTCAGTATTCCCAATTGCAGGTCGCGTTTCTGCTGGCTTACGGATTGATGTACGCAGGCGGCGGCAAGGTAATTGACTGGCTGGGAGCCAAACGCGGATTCGCAGTGATGATGCTGTTCTGGTCCCTGGCCTGCGCCAGTCACGGATTTGCCGCCGGGTTTGCTATGTTGGCCGTCAGCCGATTTTTGCTGGGCGTGGGTGAGGGCGGCGGATTTCCAGCGGCGACCAAAGCCATCGCTGAATGGTTCCCAGTGCGTGAGCGTTCGACGGCCATGGGAATCGTCAACGCCGGCTCGGCGGTTGGCTCTGTGATTGCGCCGCCTGCGATTGCGGCGATTATTGCCACCTCGAATTGGCGCGGGGTTTTCTTTGTCTGTGGAGCAGTGGGCATGTTGTGGACATTGTGGTGGTGGCGAGCTTATTTCCCGCCCGCTGAACATGCCAGACTTTCTGACGCCGAAAGCGCAATCATCCGCGAAACCATCACGACGGACGAACCGCGTCAGGCTCCGATTTCCTGGCTGCGATTGTTTGCCTTTCGGCAGGTTTGGGGATTGGTTTGCGCGAAGTTTTTAAGCGACGCTGCCTGGTACTTTTACCTGTTTTGGTTGCCGAAATACCTGTACGACATTCGCGGGTTCGACACAAAAAAGGTTGGTTATTACGCCTGGATTCCGTTTGCCGCCTCTGGCGTAGGCAGCCTGTTAGGCGGTTGGTTTTCCAGCCGACTGATTAAGAGCGGTTATTCGGTCAACCTTTCGCGCAAGCTGGCGTTGGGGCTGAGCGCAGCCGTCATGCCGCTCATCATCTTTGTGACTTACACGCCGGTGGAATTGGCGATTGTGTTATTCAGCATAGCGTTTTTCGGCCAGCAATCGTGGTCAACGATTGTCATGATTTTGCCGACCGATCTTTTTCCCGGAAGCCTGATTGGCTCTGTCGCCGGACTGATTGGCTTCGGCGGCGCAATGGGCGGCGTTGTGTTCAATCTTTTCGCGGGACGATTGCTTGATGCGGGTTTTGGTTATGGAGTCGTTTTTGCCTTTGTCGGCTCATTCCATGTCCTGGCGTTCTTGCTGATTCTGGCAACCGTTCGCGTCGTTCGCCCGATGAGTTTTGCGAAAGCGGCTTAAAAAAAGGGCAAGTTTCATAAATGCTGAAAAGTGGATAACAGTTTTTTCATTTTCCATAGATCAATTGTAATTTTTCATTTCTCATTGATTGCCGGTAAATGCCTGAGCTGATTGGGCAATGGCCAATTTCAAATCCCATATTACAAATGGAAAATAAGCAGCGAACTGTTATCTGGGAAATGAAACTTGCCTAAAAAAAGAGGTTTATTAACCTGATGAAACACGCAATCACAACCATCGCCTGCGTTGTCTTTCTGGCGTTGACGGCCAACGCGCAAACGGCGAATCCGAAACCCGAACGGGGATTCAAACACATCTTCAACGGCAAAGACCTGACCGATTGGGAAGGCGACGCCAAACACTGGTCAGTCGAAGACGGCGCGTTGACCGGCGTGGCGGACGGAACCTTGAAAATGAACAGCTTCATTATCTGGCGTGGCGGCACGGTCAAAAACTTTGAAATGCGCGTGCAGGTCAAAATTACCAAAGGCGGAAACTCCGGGTTGCAGTATCGCAGCGCCCCGCTGCCTGACGTTGGGCCTTATGTGCTGACCGGTTATCAATGCGATGTCGTGCAAAACCGCAACGATTACAACGGCATGCTTTACGAAGAGCGCGGTCGCCGAATTCTGGCTCACACAGGCGAAAAGGTTGTGGTGGACACAGCCGGACAGCCCTGGGTTGTCGGCGCGGTCGGAGCGATCAAAGATTTTGCCGCAGACGAATGGCACGATTACAGAATCGTCGTCAGCGGCAATCATCATCAGCATTGGATTGACGGAGTGATGACGGCGGATGTCGTTGACCACGACGAAAAAGGGCGTCGCCTGGAAGGTTTGGTCGGCGTGCAAGTTCACGTTGGCCCTCCGATGAAGGTGCAATTCAAAAACTGGCGCGTCAAAGCCTTGCCCGACGCGAAACTGATTAAGCCGGAACAAACTCCGATTCCGCCCAATGCTCCAAAGGTCGCACCGCAAGGTGGAGCTCCGCCCAAAACCAAATAAGAACGGTAGTTTCATGCTCCAACAATTTTCAAAAATTGCTTTGATGATTTTGCTTGTCAGTTTGCCGGCGATGGTTTCATTGGCCGCCGACGCCACAGTCGCGCCCAACGGAGACGGCCAGTTCAAATCCATTCAAGATGCGATTATGGCCGCGCCGAACCATTTGCCGAGCGCGTCGCGCCCGTGGGTGATTGCCGTCAAACCCGGCGTTTACAAAGAACTGATTTACGTTCAGCAGGAACGCCGCTGGATCAAACTGGTCGGCGAAGACCCGAAAACGACCATTATCACTTTCAACCTGCACGCCAACCTTGTGGGATTCGACGGTAAACCTATCGGCACATTTCGCACGCCGACCGTGCAAGTGGACGGCGACGGATTCAGCGCCGAAAACATCACCTTTGAAAACTCTGCCGGGCCGGTTGGTCAGGCGCTGGCGCTGCGCGTGGACGGCGATAGCGTGAGTTTCAAAAACTGCCGTTTTCTGGGCTGGCAAGACACTGTTTTTTTGAATCGCGGGCGGCAGTATTTTGAAAACTGCTACATCGCCGGCCATGTGGATTTCATCTTCGGCGGAGCGACGGCGTTTTTTGACCGCTGTCAGATTCACGTGTTGAGAAACGGTTACATCACGGCAGCTTCGACGCCCGAAACGCAAGCCTACGGATTCGTTTTCACCAACTGCCAAATTACCGGCGAACCGGGCGTCAAAACCTATCTTGGTCGTCCGTGGAGAGGTTTTGCGCAGACCGCTTTCATCAACACCGAAATGTCCGAAGCGGTGCGCCCCGAAGGCTGGCACAACTGGACTGGCCCCGAACGCGAAAAGACCGCGCGCTATTCCGAACTCGGTAGCCGTGGGCCGGGCGCAAATTCGCCTGCGCGCGTGAAATGGCTGCGTTCAATAAACGAACCGCTGACGACGGAAAAAGTGTTGGGCGATTGGAATCCGAAGGCCGCCATCAAAGCCGAAGTTGCGCCCACTCGGCGCAATCCTTACGAACATCCGCTGCTGAAAGGGCGCGTCAAAACCGACATCGAATACACGCAGGCAGGCGGCGAAAGCCTGAAGCTTGACGCTTTTGTTCCGGCCCAAAATGATTCTGGAAGCACGGGCAAATTTCCGGCAGTGATTTTTGTTCACGGCGGCGGCTGGTCTGCGGGCAATCGCACAGGCGGCAACGATCCGCTGTTTGCGCCGGTCGCGCAACGCGGCATCGCCTGGTTCACCATCAGTTACCGGCTTGCGCCCAAGCACAATTACCCCGCGCCGATTGAAGACGTTCACGCCGCCATTCGCTGGGTCAAAGCGCACGCCGCCGAATACAACATTGATCCGAATCGCATCGCGCTGGTCGGCGAATCCGCCGGCGGGCAGATCGTCGCGCAAGCCGTCGTCTTAACAGGTCAAAGGGCCGACAAAGACACGCAAGTCGCCGCTGCCGTGCCCTTTTATGCGCCGATTGATTTCATCGCCGATATGGAACGGCGCGGCGGATTAAGCACGTCAATGCGCGGATTTTTTGGCCGCACGAATGCGCAAGCCGACGAAGCGACACTGGCCTTGTTAAAAGAAGCTTCGCCGATCAACCACATCAAGCCGGGCTTGCCGCCGTTCTTGCTGGTTCACGGCACGGGCGATATGAGCGTGCTGTATTCGTGGTCGCCGATGTTTCAATCCAAGCTGAAAGCGGCGGGCGTCAGTTGCGATTTGATTACGATTCCTGACGGGCGGCACGGCATGGCCAGTTGGGAAAGCTTCGCGCCGGAATACAAAGACAAGGTTGCCGATTGGTTGGCGCAAAAATTGAAACCTTAATTTCACCGATGAAAAAAACTTCCCTCCAACTTCTGATCGCGGTTTGTCTGATCTGTTTGCTGATTCCTGCCGCCCGGCCGCAGGCGACTGATTCCACTGCTGCGGAGACGCGCGCGCATTACCTGTTCACGTCGTTTCGAGGCAATGGCGAGGATGGCTTGCACTTGGCGTGGAGTGACGACGGGTTGAAATGGCAGGCGCTCAACGGCGACCGGTCGTTTTTGAAACCGGAGCTTGGCGAAAAGGAAAAGCTGATGCGCGATCCGTGCATCGCGCAGGGCAAAGACGGAACCTTTCATTTGGTGTGGACGACGGGTTGGCGCGAACGCAGCATCGGCTACTCCAGGTCGAAAGATTTGATCCACTGGATGCCGCAGCAAACGATTCCGGTGATGATGCACGAACCGACGGCGCGCAATGCCTGGGCGCCGGAATTGTTTTATGACGAAGCCAACGCGCAATGGCTGATTTTTTGGGCGACGACGATTCCCGGACGCTTTCCTGAAAGCGATGCGACGGGCAACAACGGTTTGAATCACCGGATGTATTTCGTGACCACGAAAGATTTCAAAACCTTCAGC
>CAZRXE010000934.1:0-1722 GCA_964603695.1 uncultured Heliomicrobium sp. | reverse complement strand
AGCGGCGGCGGTTGTTGTTGCTGATAGGTGGCAGCGCGGGAGTTGGCGAGTGTCGGCACAGTCATCATCATCGCGCCAATGATGCAGGCCAGGGCAAGTAATCCTAACTTCTTCATAACTAAATTGAAACTCCGAGTCATTTTGCTAACTCAAACAGGATGATTGATCTACTGAGGTGTCAGAACGCATCTAATGCAGCTGTAACAGTCTGCCGACTCTGTTTTGCCAACTTGACCGACACCACTAAAGAACCAAAATGGCTGACAGGACGTCAGCCCAACCAAGACGTTTGCATTGTACGCTTACGGTCATCTCGGATTCAACCCATCCCCACGTATTCCCCTTCACTTCTCAATACAATGACTACAAGCAGCGAAACGATTTGGGTTGGGGCGTGGGAATGAAGAGGAAATCCGACGGAACCTGACTCCACACAAGTTGAAGCGACACGCGACAAAACAGAGAGGGCACCTGGCAAGAAATTACGATACCTTGTCAGATGCTTGCGCATTGTGCATGATGCACCTGCTTTGTCAATCACCCGAGATTTCCATCTGAGAGACGAAAACTAAAGTGGGTATGGTTACACTTCTTGATTATTTTGTCCAACGCCAAGCCGCCATCTTGCAATTTACTCGCGAATTGGTCGAACAGGAAACGACCTCGCGCGAGGCCGCCCGCCTTGACCAGCTTGCCCAGTTCACCGCAGCACGATTGCAACCGCACGCCACCACCGTACAGTTGTTTCCGCAAGCAGGTTATGGCACACACTTGCTCGCCCGCTTTGCGTTTGGGCATCCGGTGGAAACGCCACAGATTTTGATCATTGGTCATCTCGACACGGTTTGGCCCGTCGGCACGTTGCAACGATTGCCGTTTCGCATTACCGAAGAAGGCACCGCGCACGGCCCTGGCATCTTCGATATGAAAGCCAGTGTCGCCGTCGTGGCGCACGCGCTCGAAGCCATCACTGCGTTGCAATTGACTACCAAACATCCCGTCGCGTTGCTGCTCACCTGCGATGAAGAAATCGGCAGCAAAACTTCGCGCGCGCTCGTCGAACAGGAAGCCGCAGGCTCTATCGCTGCACTGGTGTTGGAACCACCGATTCCCGGCGGCATTGTCAAAACGGGCCGCAAAGGCATTGGCGGTTTCACGCTGAAGGTTGCAGGTCGCGCCGCCCACGCTGGCCTTGATCCAAGCCAGGGCATCAATGCGATTGTCGAACTGGCGCATCAAACGTTGCGCCTCGCCGCACTCAATGATTTCGAGCGCGGCCTCACGGTCAATGTCGGCGTCGCGCAGGGCGGCACCACTTCTAATGTCGTTCCGGCAGAAGCCTGTGCCAAGATAGATTTTCGTTATTGGACAACGGAAGACGGGGGGCGTTTGGAAGAAATGATTCGCAACCTGCAACCCGTGCTTGCCGGAGCAAAGTTGGAAATCACAGGCGGCATCAATCGCCCGCCGATGGAACGTTCCGAAAAAAACCTGGCCTTATACGAAGTGGCCAAACAATGCGCGGCAGAGTTGGGCTTTGAGTTGCAAGAAGGCGTCGTGGGCGGCGGCTCCGACGGCAATTTCACCGCTGCGCTCGGCGTGCCCACGCTCGATGGGTTAGGCGTAGACGGTGCGGGCGCACACGCAGAACACGAGCACATTATTCTTGCCGATATTCCACGCCGCGCCGCTTTGCTCACAAAACTGATCGCGTCTGTTTGA
>CAZRXE010000933.1:0-1982 GCA_964603695.1 uncultured Heliomicrobium sp. | reverse complement strand
CGACCACAGCCGTCAATGAAGAACGCGGCAAAGTCGCCGTCGGTGCCAGCGTCGAAGTCTCTGGTACGCTGGCCAGCGACGGCATTGTCACCGCGCAAAAGATCGCCGTGATCAGCAATGCGCCCACCGGCGCGATTCGCTTCACAGGTTTGATTGTCAGCCTGCCGCCGTCGAACGGAACAGTACCGGGCTTCATCGGCGATTGGAAAGTCGGCGACCGCACCGTTCACGTCGTTGTGGCGACTAAAGTTGACCAGGAAAAAGCCCGCGTGGCCGTCGGCGCGCGTGTGGAAGTGGTCGGCACGGAACGCGCCGACAAATCCGTGGATGCCACCAGTATTGAAGTCAAAGAAGCTGCCGGCGGCGGTCAGACGACCTACGTTCGCTTTTTCGGCACGTTGACCAAATTGCCGGACGCCAGCATCCAGATCGGCAACGGTTTGGCGGGCGATTGGACGGTTGGCGGCAAGACGGTTCACGTCGCGCCGCAAACCCGCATCAATCGCGAACGCGGCAACGTGGTGGTCGGTGCTTTCCTGGAAGTCGAAGGCAACCAACGCACGGATGGTTCGGTGGACGCCGTTTCCATCGAAGTCGAACGCGACGCCAACGCGCCGAGCGGCGCTGTCGGTTATATCAACTTTTACGGTCCGATCCGCACGCTGCCATCCGCCGCCAATTTCGTCGGAACTTGGTTCGTGGACGGTAAGATGGTTCAGGTTTCGTCAACCACCAAGCTGGAACAACAGCGGATTAAATTCGCCGTCGGCGTCAATGTTTCCGTCGCGGGCTATCTGCTCAACAACGCTTCCATCGCCGCCACGCGCATCGAAAGCCGTCCGGGCAGCGGCGGACAGTTCGGCTATGTCGAATTTATCGGCAACGTGACGAAGTTGCCGGACACCTCGAATTACGTCGGTGATTGGACGGTGGCCGGACGCACTGTTCATGTCAGCCGCCGAACGCAGGTGAAACGCGAAATGGCAGCGATTGCCGTCGGCGCAACCGTTGAAATCAACGGCGTGGAATTGCCGGACGGTACTGTGGACGCCACGCAGATAGAAGTCGAACACGGCCCCAGCGGCGCTAGCTTCGTGACCTTCTCGGCGCTGGCTTCGGTCAACGCGGGCAGCTATCTCAGCGGCAATACGTCGTCGGCCATCGTCGCTTCGTTCGGCGAAAAACTGGCGGGCGGCATTGACATCGCCAAGACCTTACCGCTGCCGACTGAACTCGGCGGCGTGTCCGTTCTGGTGGATGGCAATCCGGCGGGACTCTTCTTCGTTTCGCCCGGACAGATCAACTACCAGGTGCCGGACGATTTGTTGCCCGGAACCGCGCAGGTCGCCGTCATGAAAAACGGCCAGGTCGTGGCGCAAGGCGTGCTCGAACTCGGCACGGTCGCGCCCAGCCTGTTCACCGCCGATGCCAGCGGCAACGGCATTCCGGCGGGAGTACTCTTGCGAGTTCGCGCCAACGGACAGCAAAGCTATGAACCGCTGGCGCGTTACGTGGACGGTAAAGTCGAAGCACTCCCCATCACGCGCAACGCTGGTGACCGCCTCTTCCTGGTGCTTTACGGCACTGGCTGGCGCGGCGCTGACGACACGGACGGCAACGCCACCAACGGCGTCGCCGAAAGCCTGGAAATCGCCGTGGGCGACAAAGTCCTGCGGCCCGATTACGCCGGCCTAGCGCCGGGCTTCGCCGGAATGGATCAAATCAACATCGAACTCCCGGCGGATGTCACAGGCACTGTCGGTTTGCTGGTCAAGGTCAATGACGGCGACGGCAAACTGGTCAGAACCAACTCAGTAACACTCTCGATTCGCTGAGAAGCTGATTGAGAGTTTTGAATGACTTATGGCCCGTGCAAATCAAAGCTCCTTGAAATCAATGAAGTAGCGTCAGATGGCAGTCACCCTTTGGTGGCTGCCACGTATGGGGTACGGCTGGCAACCAAACTCCAATCGAAAACGCTG
>CAZRXE010000932.1:0-2509 GCA_964603695.1 uncultured Heliomicrobium sp. | reverse complement strand
CGCTGGAAGCGATGCGTACCCAGGCCCCCGCTAAGCAGTTACTCTTTTTCATCATAAATACCGTTGCAGGAAGGTTCGCGTGCGTTCGTCGCGCGGCGCGGTGAAGATCACGTCGGGCGAATCGGTTTCGATCAATTCGCCGTCGCTCAAGACCAGCACTTTGTCGGCCACTTCGCGGGCGAATTTCATTTCGTGGGTGACGACGACTTGCGTCATGCCTTCGTCATCAAGCTGCCGCATGATGCCGAGAACTTCGCCGACCAGACTGGGATCGAGCGCCGAAGTCGGTTCGTCATAAAGCATCACTTTCGGCGACATCGCCAGCGCCCGCGCAATGGCCGCGCGTTGCTGCTGGCCGCCGGAAAGCTGCGATGGGTAATAGTCCAGGCGATCTTTCAATCCGACTTTGGCCAGCAATTCGCGCGCGCGCGTCTCGGCTGTTTGACGATCCATCTTTTTGACGACGGTCGGCGCCAGCACGGCGTTTTCCAACACGGTCAAGTGCGGAAACAGATTGAAGCTTTGAAACACCATCCCGACTTCTTCGCGCAGATGCCGAAGCTGCGTGTTGAGCTGAGCGTGCGACGCGCCGTTCATTTCCAACGTGATGTCGCCGATGCGCACGCTGCCGCTGTCGAACAACTCCAAGCCGTTCAGACAACGCAGCAAAGTGGATTTGCCGCAACCGGACGGACCGATCAGGACGGTCAGTTCAGAGACTTCGACCTCGAAACTGACGCCACACAAGGCCGAAGCTTCGCCGTAGCTTTTCTGAAGATTATTGACGGAGATGATTGAAGTCATGTGGGACTCGAAGGTCGTGAGTTAAGCCAGTCGGCAGGTGTGATTGTGGTAACGACCGCAGAGCCGCGCAGCGGTAGAGATAAAAACGCCGGCGTCAATCGTGTATTTCATCGCCGCATCTCCGCGATGGTTTCGACTGCGGTCTGCTCGGAATTCCAGGCAGCCGAAACTCTTTTTGCCAGCTCTTCCATTTGCGCACGCCAGTCGGTAACGGCCTCTTGTTTGGCCGCCGCTTCCTGTAATGACACCAGCAATGCCAAAGGCTTTCCGCTTTCATCGGCCAATGTCACCGTGTCGCCCAGCGACAATTGCGCCAGCAAGCCTTTCAAGTCGCGCTCAGCGGTTTCCATCAAAATCTGATTCGTCATGATTTGCCTCCGTTTCACACGATACTTTATCCACTTCTCACGATCCTGCCAAAACTCAAAAAATTCGACGCCGAAGGCGTGGCATTAACGCCTGCGGCGTGTTCTCCCAGCCACGTTTTCACCTGCCCATAACTCCGGCAAGGAAGCGAGACGGCGGCGGGGGCGGCTTCGCTTCGCCTTCCCGCTCGCCCTCTCGCTTCCTTGCCTCTTCTCCGCACAACCTCTAACCGGAAAGAGTAAAAGGGTAAAAGCGCCTAGCGATACGTCCTCGCAAGGCGGAAGCCGAGGTCGCCGCCGCGACCGCCGGGCGAATTGTGGTAGCGAACCGCCGACCGGCAGCCGACCGCGCCGCTGCCCCAACCGCCGCCCCGAATAACCCGGGCCGAGCCACGTGCCGATATATCCGCAGGTTTCCAGGCACTCCCGTCAGTTGGTGCATCCTTGTAACTGTCGTGCCAATCGTCCTCGCACCATTCCCAGACGTTGCCGTGCATTTCAAACAGTCCCCAGGCATTGGCCGGCAGGCTTCCGACCGGAACCAACGTCGCGCGATACTCGCCTTTCGCGGCCTGACCACAAGGATAATTTCCGTCGTAATTCACCACTTCCGGCGTGACGGTCGGCCCAAAGGCAAAGGGCGTCGTTTTACCGGCACGACAGGCATATTCCCATTCCGCCTCGCTCGGCAAACGATAGCCGTCTCCAATGGCCTGGCAGAACTCCTGAGCTTCCTGCCAAGACACATTAACCACCGGCAGCAAATCTCCGCGAAGCTTTTCATCTATTTCCGGCAAGGAACCCGTCACCGCTTTCCACTGCGCCTGCGTCACGGTGAATTTGCCGAGGAAGAATGTGGGAACAGTGACACGACGCTGTGGGGTTTGCCATTTCGCCCAAGCTTCCGCGTCCTTTTTTGAAAGGCCATTCCGGGTGAATTCGGCAATCAGCTTTTCGACTTCGGCGTCCGCCGTGCCCATCAGAAATTCGCCGCCGGGCACTTCGACCATTTCCAGCGTCACGCCGTCGCCTAATTCCTCCACGTATTGCCGTGCTTCGGCCTGAAAGCGTTTGACGACTTTGCCGAAACCGTTGGTGGTGACGGTTTCAAACGTGAATTTTGAAAGCGGAACGCCATCGGGGCCTGTGCGCTGCTCGGTTTTTGATGAAGTGACGATGGCCGGCGGAGCTTGCGGTACGGGAAAAGGATCGCGACTGCCGGCCAGTTTTTTGAGCCGGCGACGCGCCAGCACCACAAAATCGCCCTGCGGCCAGCGCGTCAAATATTCGTCGTAATCTTCCGCATCGTCGCTGTATTTGATCGAATCCCAGAAAAGTCC
>CAZRXE010000931.1:0-2327 GCA_964603695.1 uncultured Heliomicrobium sp. | reverse complement strand
GATCGTGCCGTTGTTATTGGCGATGCCGCTGACGGTGATGCCTGTCGGAACCGTCGTTGCCGTGACGGTCAGGCTACCGGCGGCGGTTTGACCGTCGTTGACGGTGGCGATGTTTCCGCTGCTGCCCGTGCTGCCTGCTTGTCGAGTCAATGCCGCGCCCGCCGTGATGGTCGGCGCGCTGTTGGTGTTGGTCAGCGAAAAGTTGATTGCCGTTGCGCCATTGCTTGCGGTGCTGACGTTGTACGGGCCGCCGATGGTTATGTTGGCCGTCACCGTTCCCGTAGTCGCTGCGCCGCTCGTGATGGTCGCGGGATTGCCGGCAATCGTGGCGGTTGCGCCGCTGCCGGGCGGAGTGAAAGTGACTTGCCCGCCGTTGACCGGTTCGCTGTTGGAGGAACTAACCGTCACGCTCAGCGCGGAAGCGAAGGCCGAACCCGCCGCCGTGCTTTGGTTGTTGCCGCTACTTGCGGCCAGCGTGAAGCCGCGCGATTCAAAGGCTCCGATGTCCACGTTGGCGTCACGGGTGATGCCGCGTTGATCGGTTGAAGGCGCGCCCGTGGCCGTGCCCGCGTTGATGGCGGGCGAGCCGGGCAGCAGCGGAACGGTGCTGGTCGTGCCGCCGTAATTGCCCAAGCTGCCGACGAGCGCGCTGACGTTGAGCAAATCAGTGCCGCCGAAGCCCGTGCCGCCCGTAGTGTTGCCGATCAGGTTGTTGCCCTGCGAAGTGAACGTGCCGTCCACATCAGGGTTGGTCGTTGCGGTGTTCCCGGCGACCAGTGTGTTTTTCAGATTCACGGTTCCGCTGGTTCGGCGGATGCTGCCGCCGCCGCCCAGACCGTTCGCGGTGTTCCCGGCGATGGTGGTATTGAGCAGGTTGATCGTACCGCCGCCGGTTCCGTTGTTGATAGCCGAGCCGAAGCCCGCCGTATTGCCGGAGAAGGTGCAGTTGGTGATGTTCACGGTTCCGGCAGCATTGTTGTAAATGCCGCCCCCGGCGGCGGCGCTGTTGCCGTTGAAGGTCGAGCCGGTCACGTTCAACGTTCCCGCGCTGAAGTGATAGATGCCGCCGCCGGAAGCGCCGCTGGCCGAAGCATTGTTGGTAAAGGCGCAATTCGTGATAGTGGTGGTGCCAGTGCTTTGGCTCACAAGGCCGCCTCCAGCGCCGACGACGGCGTTGCCGTTGGCCACTGTCAGGCCGGAAAGTGTGACGTTGAGGTTATTCGGAGTGATCGTGAAGACACGCACGGCGTTGTTGCCACTGACGGTCAATTGATTCGCGCCGGGGCCGCTGACCGTCAGGTTGGGATGATTAATGTTTGGCAAGGCGCTCGCCAGTGTGATCGTGCCGGTCACGCTGAAGTTGATGGTGAATGGTGAACACGCCGTCAGCGCATTCGCTTCCTGAATCGCCGCGCGCAAGGTGCAAACTCCGCCGGCAGTGGCGCAAGTTCCGTTGCCCGGAGTGGCGTCCGCCGCATCGCCCAGGTCGTTGACCGTGAACGATGTCTGGCAAGTGATCGTGACGGTGAAAGCCGTAGAACTGCTGACGCAGCCGGTCGTGCTGTTGCGCACGGTCAGCGTCGCATTGTACGTCCCCGAAGCCGCCCCGCTTGGCACGGTCAAAACAATCGGAGAAGCAGGCAGCGCCGCGTTCGTCACATCCACAAAGCCCGCTGTGTTGGCTGCCGCGTTGTAATCAATACTGTATTGATTGGGGCTGCCTGTGGTTGCGGAGTACGGCAAGTTCGCGCTGGTTGTGCCGGCGAAGACCGACGGGCTTGCGCCCAGCGTGATCGTCGGTAGTGAGTTGTAAGTCAGCACGACATCATCGGTCGAAGTCGCGCAGGCTCCGGTAATCGTCCAGCGCAAGGTGTAAGTTCCAATTCCGCCTGCCGGAGTGAAAGTCGCGGCGGGATTGGTCAGACTGTTGAATTGCGCAGTTGAAGTCGAAGGACCTGTAACGATTGACCACGCTCCCGTGCCGACGCTGGGCGTGTTGGCGGCCAGCGTTGCCGGAGGCGTTGTGCAAAGCAATTGATCCGGCCCCGCATTCGACGTGGTTGGAGCCGTGGCTGCCGTGACGTTGACGGTCAGATTGGCCGTCGCAGTCGCGCCGTTGCCGTCGGTAACTGTCAGGACGACGGTGTTGGCTCCGACCGTGGCGTTACAAGCCGCCGCGACCGTGGCAGTGATTGTGCCGCTGGTGTTGGTGATGCCGGTGACGGTGAGGCCACTGGGAACCGTCGTCGCTGTGACGGTCAAACTGCCTGCGGCGGTTTCAGTATCGCTGACGGTGGCGATGGTTGAGCTTGATCCAGTGCTGCCCG
>CAZRXE010000930.1:0-4336 GCA_964603695.1 uncultured Heliomicrobium sp. | reverse complement strand
GCCCGCGCCACATGGCGGCGCCGGGACCTGGAGGATATAGGTGCCGCTGAGGAAGTCCATGTTGCCGGCGAAGTTGTTGTTGCGATACGCGGTTCCCGCCGTGGGAATGAACGTGCGGTCATAACGCAGGCACAGGTTCACGGTGAGCCTGTTGGTGGCTTTCCAGGAATCCTGCGCGAACCATTCAAACATGTGACCGCGATACGGCGTGAAGGAACGTTGGCCGATTTCGGCGTAAGTGTCGAACAAACCGATGGCCACGTTGCCGATGGCCACGCCCGTGCCGCCCGACGTGCCGTTGCTGAACACGAAGCGTCCATTTTGGTTATTGGTTCCGCCCGGCGTACCGGAAACGTTGATCTGGTCGAAGTCGTTCTGACCGGCGCGCTCGAAATAGCCGCCGAATTTGATGGTGTGGTTGCCGCGAATATTCGTCCAGTTGTTGCTGAACTGATAGATCGGGCCGGTGGAACTTGACGGATAAGGCCCGCCGTCAATGCCGACGAATTGGTCAACGCCGTCAATGGTCGGGACTTTGTCGAAGATTTCCTTTTCCTGAAAGATGTACGGATAGTTGATGCCGTACTTGCTCCGCTGGAAGGTGTTGCCGCGCGTATCTACAGCGATGAACACTTGGTCGCGGCTGCCGGCGACCAGCGTTTCGCTGATCCAGTTCGGAGAAACCGTCCACGTCCAGTTGATGGAAGTCGACTGGTTCGGACGATCAATGATCTGCGGCGCGCGATCCGTGCCGCCACGGAAGGCGCTGACGCCGACATAGTGATACAGCGCCAAGCGGTATTTGATCGCGTGCCTTTCGGAAGGATAAAAATCAACCGAAACGGTGTCCTTGCGTTGATCGTCAGTCGTCGGGCGATCCTGGAAGAAATTCTGTCCCGTTGAGCTAAAGAAGCCAGGAATCGGATCCGGCTGCGCTCTCAACAAGGCTAAGCCATTTGGACTTAGACGATTAGCCGGTATTTTATTCAGGATTCCGCCATCACGGAAACAGGCAGTTTGATCCGTCGCGTTGCAGTTGCCGGCAAGCAGCGGGTCTTTGATGTAACGAACCACGCGCAACGGGTTGTTCGGGTCGGCCAGTTCGCTGAAATCGCCCGTGCGCATCTTGGCCGTGGCCACGCGCTGCGTGGTGTTGTCCGTGCGGCGCTGACGCACCCACTCTTGACCCCACAGCCAGAAAAGTTTGTCTTTTCCTTTGTTGAAATCAATTCCGGGAATAATCACCGGGCCGCTCAAGGAGTAGCCGAACTGGTTGTAACGGAAAGGATTCGGACGGCAGTGCTGCGCTTTCTCGAACGCCGGATCGGAGCAAGGCGCATTGGCTGGCGTGTTGCGGTTGCGTCCCCATTCGTTGGCGTTGAAGGCAGCGTTACGCAGGTATTCGTAAAAGACGCCGTGGAAATCCTTGCCGCCGCTGCGGGTGACGATGCGAATCTGACCGCCCGAAGCGCGTCCATATTCGGCGTTGTAGTTCGCCGACAAGACCTGCACTTCCTGAGTCGCTTCCACGTCGGCGGTGCCGATGCTGGTTCCGTTTGAACGGGTACGAACACCGACTGCGCCGTCGTAAGTGAGCAGATAGTCCTGGGTACGACCGCCGTTGATGTTCAATCCGCCGGTCGTCAGACCAAAGCTGTTGCCGCCGAGCGCACCGCCCTGCACGCCGGGTTTGACCTGCGCCAGAAACATCGGATTGCGTCCGTTCAATTGCAGATATTCGACCTGTTTGGTTTCAACCACGCGACCAACGGTGGCGGATTCGGTCTGCACGTTGGCAGTCGAAGCCGTCACCGTGACGGTTTCAGTTACCTGGCCGGTTTGCAAGGCGACATCAACGCTGGCCGCGATGTTCGCGTCCAGCTTGCGTTCGGTTTCCTGGTATTGTTTGAAACCATTAGCCTCGACGCGAATGGTGTAAACGCCGGGAGGCAATTGGGTGATGACGAAGTAGCCTTCGCTGTTGGTCGTGGCAGCACGCTCAAACGACCGGGTTTCGCTTTTGACCGTGACTTTAGCGCCGGCGACGACGCTGCCCGCCGCGTCTTTCACGAAACCGGAAAGCTGCGTGTTGTCGGATTGCCCGAAAGCCGTCAGCGAAATCGCCAGCCACAACGTGGCCATCAATCCCGCCAACAAACTCTTGGCAATCAGAGGTCTGATTCTATTACTCATGTTGATCCTTCCTTAATTGCTTAAAAGGGGCGAGAACTTTTGGGTGTTCGCCGCCGCGCTCAATTCAAAGATTGCCCATCTGCTCAGGCAACCGAAAAGTGTTGAAGCCATCATTGCCGGACAGACCGAAGGCGTCTTTCCAACAATCGAAAACCAAAAATACTTTTGAGAACCGGATAATTTTTTAGGTGAGCTTTCGTCCCAGTCAGCCACTAGCAAGCGGTTGGATACCGACTGAGTTGTCCGATGGCATAACGCTCTCGAACGGGTCATTTTTGACTTTGATTTCTCGTCGGTTGGCCGGGATTATCTTAATGGACTTACCAACTGTCAAGGCAGCGCCGGTTCGGTATGGCCACGCCGCGCGGCTGTGGTTTATCATCTCGCGCGTTTCAAATTCACCGATTCAATCCGCTGACAATCCTTCACTGAAAACGGAGCAGAGATCATGTCCGACACAAAATCACGCCGCGATTTTCTAAAACAAGCGAGCGCCGCCGCCACCATTTTTTCAACTACCGCCAGCCCGGCGCTCGGCGCAAATGACCGTCTCAACGTCGGTTTCGTCGGTTGCGGCGGACGCATGAACACGCACATTGATTACGTCGTCCGCCGCGCCAAGGAAAAAGGCGACGTGCAGGCCGTGGCCGTTTGCGACATTTACGACCGCCGCAAACAACTCGCCCGCGAGCGCGCCGCCGTGGACGAAAAAAGCGTCCATCACGATTTCCGCGAACTCTGCGCCCGCAAAGACATTGACGTGGTCGTCATCGCTTCGCCCGATCATTGGCATCACGCGCACGCGATGGCTGCGCTGCGAGCCGGCAAGGACGTTTATCTGGAAAAACCTTTCACTTACACAATTGACGAAGCCAAAGAAATTGCCGAACTCGTCAAAACCAATAAGCGCGTGCTGCAAGTCGGCAGCCAATACACTTCCTTCGACCATTTCCACAAAGCCCACAAAGCCATCAAAGACGGTTTGATCGGTCAGGTCGTCTGGGCGACCGCCGGTTACGGACGCAACGCCAACAAAGAAGGCGGCGAATGGAATTACAAGATTGACCCCGAAGCCGGCGAAAAGAACATTGATTGGAAAGCCTTCCTCGGCAACGCGCCGAAGCGCGCTTTCAGCGCCGAACGCTATTTCCGCTGGCGCAAGTACTGGGATTATTCCGGCGGCATCGCCACCGATTTGTTTTATCACGCGCTGGCACCTTACGTGATGATTACCGGAGAGCAGTTCCCCGAACGCGTGACGGCTTCGGGCGGCATTTATGTCCAAAAAGACCGCGAAGTGCCGGACACTTTATTGATGAACGTGGACTATTCGACTTTCACCGTAAACCTGTCCTGTTCGGTGGCCAGCGGTGCATCGCCATTGCTGGCCGTCAACGGCACTGAAGGCCGCATTGTCCTGGCGCAAAAAGGCGAAGACTTCAGCCACAAAATGATCGAAATCCTGCCCGACAACGAATATCGCAAAGAATTCAAAGCCAAAACCGGCGAGGAAAAACTCGTTATCGAATGTCAGCCGAATTTACGCGGCGGGCATCCGCACATGGACAACTTTTTCGAGTGCGTGCGCTCTCGCCGGGAGCCGAACCTGGGCGCGGAACTCGGCTACAAAGTGATGGCGGCCATTCGCATGGGCGTGGACGCTTATCGCCGGCAAACCACCATTCAATGGGATGCGCGCCGCGAACGCGCCATCGCCAAAGCCTGAAGCTGAACCGAAAGGAGTTGAAATCATGGTTGCGGCACAAGCGGAACTGAAGGCCAAAGCAGAAAGCATAAGGGAAATAAAAGCCGAAGAAATCCCGGCGGAAACTTCCGGCGGTCGAGTCGTGCTTCAAGGCATCAGTTGGAAGACCTACGAAAGTTTTCTGGCCGATTACGAAAATCACGCCGGGCCGCGCTTTTATTACGACAACGGGACAATGGAGATCAAAATGCCTTCCTTCAAACACGAAGAAGAGAATCGCACGTTGATGCTGCTGATTGAGTTATTGGCCATTGAGTTGGGGATTGATCTTCGTCGTTTCGGATCGGCAACCTTCAAACGCGACGACCTGTTGAAAGGCTTCGAGCCGGACTCCTGCTTTTACCTTCAAAACGCCGAAGCCATATCGGGCAAGGCCAG
>CAZRXE010000929.1:0-14095 GCA_964603695.1 uncultured Heliomicrobium sp. | reverse complement strand
GCCACGGCGGGGTTCTCGCTTTCGGCATTGCCTGCCAAGCTGAATAGCTGCAAGACCATCGAAGTCAAGGAAGTTAAATTGATCGCGCTCATTCAGCAATCGCAGGCTTCCTCAAAGCTGAAGGTCGGATTGGTGGCAGATCAACCTGCCAAGATCAGTCTGCAATGCCGCGATGAGGAAAAAGCCGCCACCGAAGACATAGCGCCTGCGGCGGAAGCGGCGGTCACTACCGGCCCGGAAGAAGAGCTTTTCTTTGAGCCGTTTATTGCTGTGCCATCTATGGCTCTTCCAGCGCCGGAATGCCGCCGGGTTCCGTAAGCGAATTTCGTAAATTGAAAAGGCGAAAGGGAGAAGTTCAACTTCTCCCTTTCGCCTTTTTTTGCTGTCAGCCAACTCGTTATTGTTTCGGTTTCTGCGCGCGGCGTTGAATCGCTTTTTCGGCTTCTTCGTAAGCGCCGCCTTCGACTTTGCCCAGCTTGATGGCCAGATCGTAAGCCGCTCCAGCGTCCGCCGAAAGTTTTTCGGCTAGGGAGTCGTTGTTTTCAGCGATGAACTCCAGAATCTTGGCGGCGGCGACGTAGCTGCGTTGAATCAGCCACTTTTCCGTTTCTGGCGAAGCGTTCAGGGCGGCTTGGCGGTACATTTCTACGGCCGCGAACAACGATTCTTCCACGCGGTCGCTGTCATCCAGCGTGCTGGCTTGTTTGCTGGTTACGTCGGCCAGACCGAACAGCACGCGGGCATTATTCGGCTTTTCTTTCAGCGCCGCTTCCAGCACGGCTTTGGCGTCGTCGTACTTGCGGTTCTTTATCATCTGGTCGGCTTCGACGATGCGGGTGACCAGTTTTTCATCGGCGTTGGAAATGGTCGGCGGCGGCGCGGGCGCGAAGGTAGCTTCGGTGCGGAATTGTTTGTAGCGCGCCAGGCGCTGTTCGTATTCGGTAAGGCGTTTAGATTCGCGGTCGAAATCAATGTTTTTCAACATCGAAGAAAAGTAATCGCGAACGTTGACGCCGACGGCTTCAAACGCCTTCATCTGTTCGTAAAAGTGATAGACCAGCACCGCGCCGCGTTCATAACCTAGACTTAATTGGTAAATGGCTTCGTCTTCGGGGGAGGCTTTGCGTGCGGCCAGTCCCAGCACGTCCATGCGCGCGTCGGCGGCGCGCACCAGAGAGTCGGTAATCAAAAAGTAGGCGCTGCGTTTGGCGTATTCAGTGTCCAGCCGGTCGCCGCGCGATTCCATCAACTTGCGCAAATCGCCGCGAATGGCCGCCACTTCCTTCACTTGACGCTCGGTCAGCGGATCGAGCACGAAACTCAAAAAGCTGCGACGAATGGCTTCGACGCTGGGGGCGCTGCTTGGTCCCAGCAACAAAAAGTGCGTGTCGCGCACAATCCGCAAATTGGCGGCGTTCGAAGCATTGAACAAATCCGGGATGATGACGAACTGTCGGATTCGATTCGGCGATTCCGACAGCGACGTGGGTGCTTGCGGTTCGGGCTTGTCCGACTTGTCCTGCTTGTCTTTCTTGCCGGACTTATCGGACTTTTTCTCGTCTTTCTTTTCAGGTTTGGCTGGCGCGGTGGAGCGCACGGGGAACAGCGGCGGCAATTCCAAAACCGGTTCTGTGTGCAGATAAACCAGCACGCTGCCCAGCGCCACGCCAGCCGCTTGCGGATAGGTTTCGGCCACTTTGATGTGGGACGCGACGTATTTCGGCAACAGTTTTGAGAATCCCGTCGCTTGATAAAATTCTTCCAGCAACAGCACGAAATCCGTGATTTCGCGCACATCGTCTGGTAAACGATCCGCAGCGACATCAAAGGTGAAAGCCGGCGGTTCGTTGAGCGAAAGCGCCAGGCTCAGGTAAGGCGCGACCGCTGCGGCGTCGTTGTTGCCTTTGCGGTGCGCCAGAAAGTGATTACGCAATTTGCGCGCAATTTCCGGTGGCGTGTTTTTCAAATCCTCGCGCATCTGCTGACGCAGAGCGGAAATCTGCCGATTGCCCGCTTCGTAATCGTATCCGGCAACGTTCAGCGCAGCCATCATCACAATCACGCGTTTGTCCACGCCGATGAAGGTGTTGACATCGTCCAGCGACAGGTTCGGTCGCGAGGCCAGCGGAACCTTGCGGCGGTCAATTGCCGGAGCCTCTTTTTGCGGCGTGGCGGCCTGCGATTTGCCAGTCTGTTTGTCAGCCTGCTTATCTGGTTGCTTGGGTTGCGTAGCCGGTTGCTGAGCCAGCGCGGTGAAGGCGAGTGAACACGCCAGCAGGGGCGTTTGAATCATTGCAGTCAGTTTTTTCATCTTCAGGTTCAATTCCGTTCAGTAAAGGATTCCCGATTCAGTGTCGCGGATGTCGCCGCCGAATTGTTTGGGTATTTGCGCCGATAGGCACGCAAAACGTAAAGCATCAGCGGATAGGAAACAAGCGTGGACGCCACCGAAACGATGCTTGCGCCGATGGCGAAAGGCAGCAACTGCGGCCATTGCGAAGCGATTTGCCGCCAGAACTCTACGCTCGCAATCGCCGTCATCGTGAATTGCGGCAATTCAATCGGCGGCGTTTCCACGAACCATCCGCCAATCGCCCACGACACCGCAATGACCGGTGCGACCGTCCAGGGATTGCTGATGTAAACGCCGGTGAAGAGCGCTACTTTGTTCAGCCGCCAAACGACCGCCGCGATTGCCGCAATGATCGTGTGCAAACCCAGCAGCGGCGAAAATCCGATCAGCGTGCCAATCGCAAACGCCAGTGCCGTGCGTTCCGGTGGATCATCAAGATTGAGCAAGTTCCTGAACGCTCGTCTGAACATAAGCTTGCCGCCTTCGCCGGCTCTCGCCGACAAACCTTACGCCGCCGCCTGCTTTGCTCCCGGCTTGGGCAGATTCCAGGCAAACGCAATGTCGTTTGGACTGATTCCTGCTTCAATCAACGGAAGCTTCAATCCTTCTTCGATGTTGTCCGTTTCAATGATGACTTTTCCATTAACGAGCCGCGCTCGAAAGAGAACACTTTCAATCCAAGTCTTGTTCTCCAATCCGATAAGAAGCAAGACGAATTCCCCAGCTTCACGATCACAGACGGAAACGACCTGTAACGGATGGAGACCTGGATGCCCCTCCGCTTCTCGTCTTAATACACGCGTTAAAATATCGGCATAGTTCACTGTTTGATCCATTGCAAAATCACCTCATGAATTCGTCAAAAACAATCAAGTTAATCCTGTCCTGCTCAACGGCATATTGAAATGACGGACGCTGAAAGAGTCTGTTATGAACCTCTTCGCTGACAGCCAGAAAAAGTTGACGATCAGGCTCATGCTCATTTAGCGCCCATTGATAAAAGTGCAATTGACCCACGGTTTTTTGCAAGCTTGAAATAGGAGAATCGCCATCAAAATCTTTCACTTCAACAGCGATTTTTCTCCCTTCCTTTTCCGCAGCCAATGTTCTTTCCGCACCGAGGTCAGTCTTCAAGGTTTGTTCTTTGAACTTCAGTTGTAATCACCCAACCTTCTTTCTCCAAAGCCCTTCTCACCGGATAATGCAAATCGTCTCGCCTTGACATCACGTCCTGCCCACCGACCGAAATCATTCATAACGCAAAGCTTCAATCGGGTCGAGCCGCGCCGCTTTCCACGCCGGCCACAAACCGAACCCGACTCCCAAACCGACGGAAACCCCAAATCCCACAATCGGCGCCCACAGCGGCACGAAGGTTGGCATGACGAGTTTGATGATTTCCGCCAGTCCCCAACCGATCAGAATGCCGACCACGCCGCCCAGACCAGTTAGCGTTGCGGCTTCGACCAGGAATTGCAGAACGATGTCGCGGCGGCGCGCGCCGATGGCTTTGCGCACGCCGATTTCTTTGGTTCGTTCGGTAACGCTGACCAGCATGATGTTCATCACGCCGATGCCGCCAATCAGCAAGCCGACGCTGGAAATCGCCACCATCAACAGGAAGATGCCGCCCGTGATGGCTTGAAACTGTTGAATGATTCCTTGTGAAGTCTGTATGCCGAAGTTGTCCTGCTCGCTGTAAGAAACTTTGCGCTGTTTGCGCAGCGCCTGCCGGATTTCGTCCAGCGCCTGCTCCTGTTTACCGGGCGCGAATTGCGCCATGACAAAGTTCTCTTTGACGTTCGGGTAGATTTTGCGAATCGTTTCGTAGGGAATGTAAACCGCTTTGTTTTCGTTGCCGGGATCGTCGGCGGGTGTGATGAACATCTCGCGCTTTTTCAATACGCCGAGTACACGATAGTTGCGTCCGTTAATCATGATGCCCTTGTCCACGGCGTTGACCGTGGGAAACAAGGTGTTGGCCACATCGCGCCCGATGACGCAAACATCGGCGCGCGTCATATTTTCGCCGTCGGTGAAAAAGCGGCCTTCGGTGACTTCGGTGTTGCCCATGCGAAAGTAAGCCGGCAGCGTTCCTTGTACCGTGGCGTTGACCATTTCAATGTCTCCGTGGCGAATCTTGACGCGCTCCGCCATAGGCCCTTGCATAAAGTCCACCGGCGACATAAACGGCGCGACATCCACCACCGAAGGACAGTTGTCGCGAATGGCCATCGCATCGTCGTAACTGATAGGCTTACGCTGCCGCTCTTCCGCCGTCGGATTGAAGTTGAAACCGGGATCGAATTTGAAGATGTAGATGGAATTCGTGCCGAAGGATTCGATCTCTTTGGCCACTTGCGAATCAATGCCTGAGACGAACGCCGCAATTACGATCACCGTCATCGTCCCAATCACCACGCCCAAAATCGTCAGAAACGAACGCAGTTTGTGTTGCCACAGGGTGTCGAACGCCATCCAGATGTTTTCGCGAAAATCGTTGGTCGTCATAAGTTGTTTCCTTGGGCCTCTGTCCTTAATGTCTCGAATTGTATGTGTCTTGGCTTGTTGAATCCAGTTTTGCCGCGAACTGTTTCAACGAAGAAACATTTTGGAAAGTTCATTGGCTCGTTGTAGCTTTGTTAGATAAAGTTCTTGACAGGCGCAATTACTCGACGTAATCTCCGCGACGCCTCGATGATGCCGTCACGTTGAAACATTCAGTCGTTCGCTTACCTGCGCTCAAGCGAAAGGAGAAACGCAATGAATCACGCCGAACCGCGCTTGCCTGAAGCCGAAGGAACCGGGCTGGAACTGCCCGACACGCCCGTCAACCGATTGCTTTCACAAACCGACATCGAACCGTCGCCGCCGACACCAAGCCTTTTTTCTTCTTTTACCGCGCCAACCGCCGAAA
Organism: uncultured Heliomicrobium sp.; assembly: GCA_964603695.1. Classification (GTDB taxonomy): domain Bacteria; phylum Acidobacteriota; class Blastocatellia; order RBC074; family RBC074; genus RBC074. The sequence goes on along the minus strand of CAZRXE010000929.1, from coordinate 8,825 downwards.
CGTCCAAACCCGATGTGAAACCTTTGGGGGCGGCGTTTTTCTTTTTCGGCGTGGGCGTTCCGGCGTCGGCGATTTTGCTGGAATTGGTGTCAAGTGTTTGCGCCAATATGGCTTTCGATCCGCTGCCGACCTTCTGGCATGTGCTGTTGGTTTGCGCAGTGCCGCTGGCGAATCTGCTGGTCTGGCGGGAATTGAGAAATGACGATGCCGAATACGATTGGCGACTGGCCGCGGCTTGCGGATTAGCGGTGGGCGTTTCCGGCTTTTACGCCTTGCTGTTTCTTCCGCTGGTTCCTGTCAGTTTGGCCGCGCTGATTTTGCTGGGCTTGGGTATTTTGGGGCTTTCGCCGCAAATGGCGTTTGCGTTTGCGATCAAAGGCGCGATTCGCCTTCGCCGATTGAAAAAACTGAGTTCGACTCCGCAGCCTTCGTTCGCGCTGACGCTCGGCGCTGGAGTGTTTGCTCCGCTGGCGATTTTGATTGGTCTGGAAGCGCAAACGACGTTGACGCGAATCAATCTGCAACGAGCGGCTTCCGGCAATCCGGCGACGCGATTAAGCGGGATTCGCTTTTTGCGTTCGTTCGGCAGTCAGGCCGTGCTGTTGAATGCCTGTTACTGGCGCGCGGGCGTGGCCACGGATTTGATCGGCTCGTTGTTCTCGCTCGCGAATCCAGTGGACGCCGACAAAGCGCGAAGGATTTTCTACCGCGTGACCGGCGAGCCTTTCGATTCCTTGCCCAGACCATTCAACGCAAACAACCGATTGGGGCCATTCAGATTGCTGGCGTTTGACGACAACATTTTCGACGCCAATCGCGGAGGCGAGCGTGTCGGCGGCGCGATTAAAGGCTTGTCGCTGGCCGGTTCGCGGATTGACGGTTTGCTCGATGCGGATGCGGCGCTAGGCTATTTTGAATGGACGATGGTTTTCAAAAACGATACCTCGCTCCAACAGGAAGCCCGCGCGCAAATTCAGTTGCCGCCCGGCGGCGTGGTTTCGCGGCTGACTTTGTGGGTCAACGGCGAAGAGCGCGAGGCGGCCTTCGCTTCGCGCGGCAAAGTCCAGGCGGCCTATCAATCCGTCGTCAGCGCGCGGCGCGACCCTGTGCTGGTGACCAGCAGCGGCCAGGATCGCGTGCTGGTGCAATGCTTTCCGGTTCCGCCCAACGGCGAAATGAAGATTCGTTTCGGCGTCACAGCGCCGATTGCGCTGGAAAGCAAACAGCGCGGCTGGCTGAAACTGCCAGGCATTGCCGAGCGAAACTTCGCGGTCGAAAAACTGAGTCACGCCGTCTGGTTTGAATCGAAACGCGCTCTGCAATCGTCCAGCAAATCGCTGCTGGCGGAACATCCCGAAAACCGTTTGTTCGCCGTTCGCGGGCAGCTTTCCGATGGCGAACTCAGCGCTGCCGCGACGCTTCGCGTGGAGCGCGACGCCGCGCGGGATGATTTCTGGACGCCCAATCCGCTCTCCAAATCCGCCGAAGCCATTCACCAACACCTTGACGAAAAAGACTGGCCGCGCCCGCAGCGCGTGGTTTTGGTTGTGGACGGTTCAAAGGCCATCCAGCCGCATCTGAACGCGATTGCCGACGCGCTGAAAGGTCTGCCGGAAGGAATCGAGTTGGTGGCGATTGCGGCGGGCGATGAAGTCGCGGATTTAAGCGGCCTCGAACGCGGCTCGCCGAAGTTTTACGGCTTGGTGGCTGAAAAAATCCGCCGCATCGAAGCCGCCGGCGGCAACGACAATTTGCAGGCATTGACGCGCGCCTGGGATTTGGCAGCGCAAAGTCCCGGCAGCGTCATTTTGTGGATTCACGATGCCAAGCCGATGTTGCTGGAAAACGCTGACGATTTGCGGCAACGCTGGGAGCGGCGGCCAGTCAATCCGCTACTTTTTGATTTGTCCGCAACGCCCGGCGCGAACCGCGTCGCCGAAAAGCTGGACGGATTGGAAGCTGTGCAAACCGTCACGCGCACGGCGGATTTGACGGCGGATTTGGATCTCCTGTTCGCTCGCTGGCGCGGCGAATCGAAGCAGGTGGTCGTCTTCCGCGAAAAAGCCGAGCGCCGGAATCAGGAATTGCGCGACGATTTGCGGGAAACGTCTTCGCATCTGGCGCGACTCTGGGCCTTTGACGAAACGCGCCGCCTGCTGGCTTCAAACGCCGACGACAAATTCGAGCAGGCCGTCAAACTTGCCGCGAGCTATCAACTGGTCACGCCGGCCACTGGCGCTGTCGTGCTCGAAACCAAAGAGCAATACGAACGCGCGGGCTTGCAGCCAGTACCGCAAAATTCCGTGCCGACCATTCCCGAACCTGAAGAATGGCTGTTGATGATCGTCGCTGCGTCCGTGCTGTTGTGGGTGGCTTTGCGCCGGAGGTTCCGTTGGCAATCCGTTTGAAACATCCGCTGGTGTTGCTGGGTTTGCAGGCCGCAGCGTTCTGGCCGGTCTGGCGCTGGCAAGCGGCGCGCGTGACCGATTCGTCTGACGACGCCTGGGGCTGGGTCGCGTTTCTGACTGCGGTCTTGATGGTCGTTCGCTTCAAAAACGAAGCGAACGACCATCCGAACGACCATCCGCCTACACTCTGGCTGTCCGCGCTGCTGACGCTCGTTTATGCAGTCAGCTTTCCGTTCCTCACGCCGTTGCCGAGGGCGATTCTGGCTATGACGGCGCTCGGCGCGACTCTCAGCGGTTGCTTTTTTCGCTCAACCTTCCAACTCAGCATTGGCGGATTGTTGCTGCTGTCGCTGCCCTTGATGGCGTCGTTGCAGTTTTACTTGGGCTTTCCGCTGCGCGCGACGGTGGCCGCTATTTCCGCGCCGCTCTTGCAAATTGGCGGATTGGCTGTCGTTCGCGAAGGCACTTGTTTGAACTGGAACAACCTTGTTGTTTCCGTGGACGCGCCTTGCAGCGGCATCAAGATGCTTTGGACTGGAATGTACCTGACTTTCACGCTGGCCGGACTGTTTCGCCTGAACGCACGGCGGACGGCGGCGGCGGCGCTGCTAGCCTTCGCCGACATTTTGCTGGGAAACATTTTGCGCGCGGTGGCGCTGTTTTATCTGGAAGCTGGAATCGTCAATTTGCCCGAACGTTTTTCCGGCGCGGCGCATTCCGCCGTCGGCGTGATGATGTTTTTGCTGACGGCCTTGACCATTGGCTGGCTGGTCGCCCGACTGAAAACCGAAAACTCAACTCGACTAGACTTATGCGAACCTTTCTCTTCTTCGTTGTCTGCTGCGCGCTAGCCGCCATCGCGCCTTTTTTCGCGCCACAGACAATCCATTCCAGCGAATCCATAGCCTTTCCTGGTTGGCCTGGGCGGTTTGAAAACCGCGTCCTGACCGAACTGCCCTTGAGCGAACGCGAAAAACAATTCACCGCGGACTTTCCTGGCAGGATTGCGCGCTTCACCGACGGCGAACGCGAAATCATCTTCCGCTGGGTGACGCGCCAAACGCGCGCGCTGCATCCGGCGGCGGACTGCTTTCGCGGTCTGGGCTATTCGATACGTCCGCTGCCGCTGGTCACAGTGGAAGGCAATCGCTGGGGCGCTTTTGAAGCTTCGCGCAACGGTGAAACCTTGTTGGTTCGCGAACGGATTTTCTCCGCGAATTCCAGTCAAAGCTGGACGGATGTTTCAAGTTGGTTCTGGCAAGCAACGTTTAGCGTAGACAGCGGTTGGTGGGCCGTGACCGTAGCTGAGTAAGTTCGTCCGCAAGCATAGACAGGATTCGCAGGATTTGTCACAGGATTGACAGGATTAGACAAAAGGCTTGCCGATATTTCCATAAAAATATCCTGTTCATCCTGAAGAAATCCTGGAAATCCTGTCTAAATGCCGGATTGATTTTTCAAAGCCCGCCGCGCAAATAGGCGATGATGTCGGCGACCTGTTGTTTGCTCAGCGATTTCTCGTAACCTTCCGGCATCAGCGAAATGGTCGAAGCGCGAATTTCGGCGATGTTCTTGCGCAGGATGGTCACGTCGCGGTCGGCGTTGCGCAACGTCACTGCGCCCGGCGTTTCGTTGGCCAGAATGCCGTCTTCGATGCGACCGTCTTTGGTCGTCACGATGTAGTTGACGAAGCGGGCTTCGATCCCGGCACTGGGGTTCATGATCGAATTCAGCAACTCTTCTTTGGTTTTGTTGTTGATGCCGGAAAGGTCAGCGCCGACGCGCGGGCGTCCGGGTTGCGGAACGTGGCATTTGGCGCAGGTCGAAGCAAACAGGTCGCGGCCACGCATCACGTCGCCATTGAGCTTCAAGGCTTCATTGTAACTCGCAACAACGGCGGCGCGTTCATCGCTTTCCTGTTTGAAAAACTGCCGCGCCCGATTGACGACTTCCTTGTCCGGGTGGTCGTAAAGTTTAGCCTGCATTGCCGGATCAGCCATCGTGCGTTCGATCTTCCCGTCTTCCAAAGCTTTCATCAACACTTTCATTCGTTCGCGTTCGCTCAAAAGCGCGGCCAAGACCTTCTGCCGAATCTCCGGCGAATACTTTTGCCAATTGGAAAGCAGGTTTGGCGCGATGCTCGGATCGTCGAACGCCGCCAACGACTCCACTGCGGCGGCTTGCAGTTCGGGCGCGTTTTGATCGGCCAGCAGTTTTTGCAGCACCGGCGAAACGGCGGCGAACTGACCGCCGCGCAACGCGCGAACCGCTGTGACGCGCGTTTTCACCGGTAACGCAGCGTTTTGCGATTCAGCCAGCGCTTTTTGCACCAAACCTTTCAACTCAAAAAAGCGCGCGGTTTCCCAAGCGGCTTTTTGCACGGTTTCGGTTTCGTTGCTGAGCAAAGCCAGCAGCGCGGCTTCGGCATTGGCCACGCGCAGATTTTTGACATCGGCCAGCTTCAAACCTTTGCTCAAACCGTTGAGCGCGGCTTCGGGCTTTTTCAACGCGGGCAGCAGTTTGAACAGCCCGGCCAGTTCGTTGGCGTCGTGTTTGCCGCCGACCAGCGCGGCCAATTGGCCGAAGAGTTGCTCGTTTTCAAATTGCGGATTCTTCGCTCGGAGCAGGGAAAAGAATTGCGCCGCCGAATCGTTGATCGAACTCAGCACGGCCAGCCGAAACCATTGATTGTCGGCGTACCGCATTGCCAGTTCCGCCAGCGCATTCAATGCTGCCGGGTCTTTGCTCTGGCCCAGCGTCAACGCGGTTTGAAATTGGACGCGCGCGTCATTGTCATTGGCCATTGCCAGGACGGCGGCTTGCGCGGCTTTGGATTTGGTGAAGTTTTCGGCCAGTCGCACGGCGTGTTCGCGAACGCGCGGATGCCCGTCTTTCAAAGCTTTCAGCACCAGAGATTCTTCCAGCGCGGACAAACCTTCCAGTGTCCACAGCGCGTGGACTTTGCCCAGCGGCGACGCGGTTTGTTCAAACAATTGCTTCAAAAACGGAATGGCCGTTTTGTCCTGCCGTTCAACGATCAAACGTTGCGCCGTCGTCCGATGCCAGCCGTTTTCATGCGCCAGCGTTTTGACCAGCTCTTCCGCACTTGCCGAACCCAGCTTCGGTTTCAAGTCGCGTTTCAGGCGAGGATTTTTCGACGTGAAACGATAAATGCGCCCGGTCATATCTCCGGCGTAAAAGTCCATGCCTTTTTTGATTTCTTCGGGAATTGATTCGGGCGTTTCGATGAACAGGCGATAAATGTCCATGAAATACAAATTGCCGTCCGGTGCGTTGGCGAAGTTGCACGGGCGCGACCATTGATCTTCCGAAGCCATAAACTCCGTGCCTTCTTTGGCGCGGGCGGCTTTGAAGGTCACGCCGTCGGCGGTGAGTACGTCGCGATGAATGAGATTGGCGCTGACTTCGCCTGTGAAGATGCTGCCGCGATAACTTTCCGGCCAGGCGTCGCCGGTGTAAACCGTGCCGCCGCTGGCTCCGCTGAAAAATCCGCTCAGGCGTTCGATGCGGTTTGATCCTTGTTCGTCGTAACGCTGTTGGCGTAAGGCCGTCCGCTGTTTGCGCCATTCCTGCGGGCCTGTCAGCGGGAAGATCGGCGCGGGGACTTTGCCGTCTTCGTAAATGTTCAACGCGAAGGCCGGGACTTCCAGCAGCGGCGCGCGGCGAACGTACTGCATAGGCAAAATAACGTGGCGCAAATGCGTAGTGTTTTCGGTGATGAACTCATTGCCCCATTCATCGAAAGTCAGGCCGAATTGCGCCACGCCCGCGCTGGGTTCGGCGATGTCGCGAACCAAATGAAAGCGGAAATCCGTGCCGCGCACCAGAATCGGTTCGCGTTCCTGGTGAGTAGGCGAAGTGATGCGCGCGTCGCGTCCGTTGTTCGAGGCGTAAATCCAGTTATCAATGCCATAGCGCGGATTCGTGATGCGTGCCTCCGGGTTCACTTTCGGAAAACCTGTGTAAAGCACCTGCCGCACGTCTGCCTTGCCATCGCCGTCGTTGTCTTTCATCCACAAAATGTCCGGCGCACTGGTGACGATCAATCCGCCTTTCCACGGCAACAAGCCGCTGACCTGCAACACCTGATCGGCAAAGATCACGGTGCGTTCGTATTTGCCGTCGCCGTCATTGTCTTCCAGCAATTTGATGCGCGAACGCACGGGCTTGCCCGGCGGCGGATCGTCCGGGTAATCCAACATCTCGGCGACGTAAATCCGCCCGTTTTCGTCAAACACCATTTCCACGGGCGACATCACCTGCGGTTCGGTCAGGAAGATTTCGACGTTGAAATCTTCACTGAGCTTCATTGCCGCCAACGATTCCTGCGCGGTGTAGGGGCGCTGTTCGGCTTTTTTTTCTGGCGCTTTGTTGCAGGCAGTGAAGGTGAAAAGCGCGAGGGCGAGCAAGACGATTCGAGTTTTGTTCATAGGGCGAAAGGGAAGTTCAAACCGGTAAAGCGAAAGATTGGCGAATGATTTTGCGGACGTTACGGCAACGTTTCAGCGCATCTTGCGCTTGGGGATTTGGTGGCGGATTTGCCGGGGTAACGGTAATCAACTGAAAACCCGTTTAAAACGCGGAGGTCAGACTGCAATGAAGCCCAGCCATGCTCAATCGGCAAGATTTGCTTGAGCAGATCAATCAAATTGTGCGTTTTGTCTATTTGATGGCCGGCTTCTTCCAGTCTGGCTTTAAGATATTTCTCGGCGCATTGTTGAGCGTGATAGCAAGCTGTGTTGTAGAGCGGACGATTTCTGGCGCGAATCGCATTGTCGGCAGCGACAAAATCTTCTTCGGCTTTTTCAATCCATTCAAGTGTGCTTGGCTTCATACAGCACCTTTCCCCGTTCAGTAATTTCTTTGATAAAGCCATCGCCCATTGCCAGCCTCTCTTCAATCTCTTTCGGTGTTCGTAAAAGCAGATCAATAGGCAACCATGTTTTAAGCGTTTCGATAATTTTTACCAACTGTCGCCAGTATTCCTCTTCGTAGGACATGATGACGAGCAAATCAACATCCGAATGGCGCGTCGGTTTGCCATAAGCGCGCGAGCCGAAGAGGATAATTTTCTCCGGTTGAAACTCGCGGACGATTTGGTCGCACAATTCTTTGATCTGTTTCTTGGTTACCATAACTTGCTTCAAACAGGCAGATTAAATGACTGGCGAATGAGGGCGCGAATGGCTCGGCAAGATTTAATTGCATCCTTCGCCTGTGATTTAGTTGCGGACTTTCCCGGATAGCGATAATCCACGGAGAAAAAATTTAAGACGGAAAGATCAACAAACAGAACGCTCCAGCTTTGAGCCAGCTTCAAGCACTGAGTGTGTAGATCAATCAAGTTGTGGGTTTTCGCAAAGAACTGGCCAGCTTCATTCAGAATGGCTTTAAGATATTTTTCAGCACATTGTTGCGTATGAAAGCAGGCCGCATCGTAGGAAGGATCTTTACGCGCGCGGTAAACCTTTTGCGCAACCCGCCAGTCATCTTCCGCTTTATCAATCCATTGCTGGGTGGTTGGCTTCATACAATACCTTTCCGCGCTCGGTGATTTCCTGAATAAAAAAATCTCCCAGCGCCAGCCGTTCTTTGATTTCTTTCGGCGTTCGCAACAGCAAATCAAGAGGCAAGCGTGTCCTAAGTGTCTCGGCCATTTTGATGAGTTGTCGGTGATACTCGCCTTCGTATGACATCACCACCAGCAAATCAACGTCCGAATGCTGCTTGGGCTTGCCGTAAGCCCGCGAACCGAACAGGATGATTTTCTCCGGCTGAAACTCGCGGACGATTTGGTCGCACAATTCTTTGATTTGTTTTTTTGTCACCATAGGCGTTCAGATAGGCAGCATAAGCCGCAATTCTTGGTGCAGTCAAAACTTCATTTCATTTTTCGTCCCAGTCCGAATTGATCGCCGGTGCGAACGGGTTTGCCATCTTTGAAGTCAATTTCCAGCAGCTTTTCGCTGTGGACTTCGCCGGCGTTTTCGTCTTTCAGGGCGGTGAGTTGTTTATGTGTTTTCACGTCGAAGACTTCGCCGGTCGAAGGATAGCCGTATTTGCCGTCCAGGCTGAACGTCACCCAGCCGGGTTGTTCGCGAACGGGCAAACTGGCGATTTGTTTGGGCGGCATCACTGTGTTGTCGAAAATGTGAATGCGCTGGTTGAAGGCATCGGCAATCCAGACTTCTTTTTCGTCCGGCGTCAGGCCTACGCCGTGACTGGGACAGCCGTGGCGTTTGGTGGGGCCTTTTTGAAAGCCCAGCACTTCGACGCGATGCAGCATCTTGCCTGTGCGGATGTCGCCGATTTCAAAACCGAGCAGATCGTTGACGTTGACGTAAGCCAGCGTTTGCGCGCCGTTGACCGTGAACGGGCGGATGACGTTGCTGAAGG
>CAZRXE010000928.1:0-3619 GCA_964603695.1 uncultured Heliomicrobium sp. | reverse complement strand
TGAAGACATTGTTCAGAATTTCGTTCGGGTCGTAATTGGAGTTGGCAACGGTGGGTTGCGCGGCGTCGCTGGGAAACAGCGTCAAATAACCGCCGCCGGATTGCACCGTCGTGATATTGCCTGTGATGGCTTTGGCATTGGCCGGGATGGTCAGGCCATCGCAGGTGCGGCGCGCTACCTGCGTGCGCGAAGTCCCGCCTGCAATCGGCGCGCCCGGCGCATCGCATCCGACTTGCCCGGCGCGCGTGTCGAGCAGCCGCACCGGATGCGCCAGCGGAAAGAACTGCAATCCAGTGCCGCTGATCGTGACGGTATAAGCGCGTTCTCCAAAGCAGCCGTTGAATGCCGTTGCCCGCACGGTGTAATTGAATGTTCCCAGCGTTGTCGGTATTCCGGAAAGCGCGCCGGTCGTGGTGTCCAGAGTCAGTCCGGTGGGCACAGTGCCGGCACTGACGCTCCAGGTCGGCCCCACGCCCGCGCCGGTTTGCGAAAAATTCTGCGTATACGGCGTCCCGACAAAACCATTCGGAATCGTTGCCGGATTGACGGTGATTGGGCTGCAAACTATCAACGTGTAGGTTTTCGTCCCCGTACATCCATTCACATCGGTGGCTCGGACCGTGAAATTCGCCGGTGTCGTTGTGGTTGCCGTGCCCGACAACAAGCCGCTGGCCGAAAGCGTGATACCGGCGGGCGGCGAACCGCCAATCACGCTGAAGGTGTAAGGCGATGTTCCGCCAGTCGCCGTCAATTGCTGACTGTAAAGCGTATTGACCGCCGCACGGGGTAATGGCTCCGGTCCCAGCGTGATCGTTTGGCACGCGATAACCGAGAAAAAATAGACCTTCTCACCCAAACAATTGTTGCTATCGGTAAATCGCGCCGAAAAACTGAAGTTGCCGGAAGCCATCGGTGTCCCGGACAACAGTCCCGTTGTTGGGTTGAGTGATAAGCCGTTCGGCAGTGCGCCGCCAACCACGCTCCAGGTGCCTGAAGCGGCACCGCCCGTTCGCGTTAGTTGTTGGCTATACGGCACGCCGAGCAAGGCATTGGGAACATCATCCGGCGTAATACTAATGACCGGACAAGAAGAGCATCCGGTCAGCCCGCTGACGCTGAAGAAATACCCGAGTGATGGCGGATTGCCGGCCGTATTGACGCGGCCCTGCACCACCACGAATGACCGACGGCCAGGGACAATGAAAGAAAAACTTCTACTCTGGTTACTGTTGCCGGCATCGCCTAAGTAGTTTTCTTGAACGTCGAAAGGGTTAAACCGGTCAAGATAAGCAGCCGTCAGAATCTGGTTGTTCGCGCCCGCCGTTGTGTTGACCGTCACGCAAACCGTCGAGAGCGAGGTATTCAGAAATGTATATGCATCATATTGGAATTGTGTTGCGGCGTCCTCGACGCTGGGAACGGCCTTTGCAGGATTGCAAGCCGACGCGGTCGAGTTGCGAAACAATCGTCCGGTCATCGTATCAATGGACGCCGGCCACTGATTACTACCGCTGCCAATTGTCCCGCTGATGATCCCCGGAGGACAGGAATTGCAGGTCGGAAGGCCCAACACGCGGAAGCTATAGGCCAGCGAAGGCGGATTGGCCGCGTTGTTGACGCGGCTCTGCACCACCACGAAAGAATGATTTCCCGGCACAATGAACGAAAACGCCCGTGTCTGGTCGCTGTTTCCCGCATCGCCCAAATAGTTCGCCTGCACGTTGGCGGGATTGAAACTTTGATCGTAGGCGGCGGTAAAAATCTGATTGTTTGCGCCTGCCTTGGTGATGACCGTCACACAGATGGCAAGAATCGAGGTGTTGGTAAAGGAGTAAGCGTCGAACTTGAACTGGGTTCCAACGTCCGTCAGATTGGGCGTAGCCTTTTGTGACCCGCAAGTGGATTCCACCGAATCGCGAAATAGTCGCGAAGTCTGGTTGCCGGTGACGAACGGATGATCCGTGCTGCCGCTGCCGACGACGCCGTCAATCACTGCCGCCGGACAAGCCTGCGGCGCGGCTTGCACCGCTGCGGAAAGCAACGGCGAACGATGCAGCGCCCGGGGCAAGAAACCGATCAAGACGCCGCCGGCACAGAGCGCCGAAAACAGAAACACGATGCGTGGGATTTTCATTAATCGTCCTCCTAAAACGAAACGCGATTTTTCAAAACGGGGGAAATCCGGGTGGTAATTCCATTGATGGCGCGACGATAGTCCCGGCAAGGGTTTTAGGTATTTAGCCGGGTTTGAAATTTTCTTGAAAAAGATTTGAAAGCGGCTAGCGGAAAAAAGGGTGTAGGTCAGAGCGTGTGAAAATCACGTTCCCTTTGTTGCGGCGCGATTGAGTATAATCCGCGCTCTCATCGCGAGAATCATCAATCCTGTAAAGCGAGTCTCTGAATGCAAGTTGCAATCGTCGGCGCTGGTCCAGCCGGCTCCCATTTGGCACATCAACTCAGTCACAACGGCGCGCAGGTGTTGTTGTTCGACGCGCGCCCGGCCTGGGAAAAGCCCTGCGGCGGCGGCGTTACGTCAAAAGCCTTGCGCGAATTCCAGTTCCTGCACAACGGCGACGCGCCCAAACAAATGATTTCCAGTTTGCGGCTGATTAGCGCGCAAGGTCGTGAATTGACCGTCGCGCCGCGCCAGGACTTCGCCATTTATTCGCGCCGCGAACTGGCCGTGTTGATGCGGGAGCGCGCCATCGAAGCCGGCGCGCAACTGCACGTCGCCCGCGTTGAAAAGACTGAATTCAGCGGCGGCCAATGGCATCTGCAAACTTCGGCGGGCGATTTCAGAGCCAACTTTCTGGTCGGAGCCGATGGCGCGAGCAGCGTCATTCGCCGCCGCGTCGGCCTGAAGTTCGCGGCTCAGGACTTCGCCTACGCACTGGGCTGGAACGTAAAAACCGCTCAGCCACCAACGCGCGTGGATGTGAAATACCTGCGTGAACTGAGCGGTTATTTGTGGCTCTTCCCGCGTCACGATCATATTTCTTACGGCATCGCCAGCGGCTACCAGGAAACGACGCCCGCGCGATTGAAAGAAATCCTGCTGGCATACATCGAAACCGAAGACCCGACAGCCGCCCGCGAAATTCGTGACGGCAACGGCAAGACAACCGCCAACACGCAGTTTTACGCCGCCATACTGCCCGCGCTGGATGTCTCCACCTGGGATCGTTTGCAAGCCTGCGACGCCGCCAACGCCTGGGCGCTGATTGGCGATGCCGCAGGATTCGTTGATCCACTGACTGGTGAAGGCATTTATTACGCGATCAAATCGGCGGACTTGTTGGCGCGGGCGATGGCTTCGCGCGTAACTGATTTCGATCCGATGTGGCGGGCGGAATTCGGCGCGGAGTTGCGCCGCGCGGCGGAATTGAGCGACCGGTTTTATTATGGCAACTTCGCGGGCGTGCGTCTGACCGAACGCATGCTGCAATTCGCCAGTCGCCATCGCGGTGTGCGCGAAACACTGCGCGATCTGGTCGCGGGCGACCAAGGTTACGTAACGCTGAAAGCCAGATTGATAAAGAGCGCCTTTTCATTTATCTGAAGAGTGCGCGTAATCCCTGGGAGCGCAGTCCTTGCAGGCTGCGGGCCGTGGCAGGTGCAA
>CAZRXE010000927.1:0-5642 GCA_964603695.1 uncultured Heliomicrobium sp. | reverse complement strand
CCGCAACCCGATCCGGCGGCGTCCGTACCGGGATCGTTGCTGGTGTTCAATCTTTTCACTTCGCAGGCGGGCAATCGCGCGCGGCAGGATTCGCGGCTCAATCTGACCAACACGCACGAAAGCCGGGCGGTGATGATTCGTTTTTTGTTGGTAGACGGCAACGGCGCGATGACGGATTTCTTTGTGCGGCTGACTCCTTTGCAAACGGCGAGCGTGTTGGCGTCCGATCTGGATCCGGGCGTGACGGGCTATGCGCTGGCGCTGGCTTGTGACGACACGACGGGCTGTCCGATTCGCTTCAATCATCTGGTGGGCGATGAATACGTCAAACTCGCCTCCGGTCACGCGGCGAATCTGACGGCGGAATCTTTCGCCCTGTCGCCGTCAGCAAGCGTTGCCTGTTCAAACGGCGCGGCGACGTTGTGTTTTGACGGTTTCGATTACAACCGCGCGCCGCGCCTGTTGGCGTTGTCGAATCTGGTCAGCCGCGCCGGCGGCAACGACACGCTGCTGGTGGTTAATCGTTTCGGCGGAGATTGGCGAAACGGCGCATTGCCGTTGAACGCCTTGTCCGGCCTGTCCGTCATGCTGCAAGACGACGTGGAGCAAGGCGTCAGCGTTGCTTTGACGGTGGACAACTGCCAGCTTCTGATTTCGTTGTCGGATCAAACTTTGCGCACCACGCCGCGTTTCAGCGAATTCATTCCTGCCGGACGCAGCGGCTGGCTGAAACTGTGGGCGGCGACGGAAACGGCGTTGCTGGGCGCGGCCATCAACTTTAACCCTCAAGCCGGAGTCGTGGCGGCATTCAATCAGGGACATAATCTGCATCATTTGTCTTTGGCTCCGGTCATCTTGCTCAACCTGCCGGTTCGCTCGCCGTTCGGGTAAAAGCCGCTGCCGGAATTAACAGTGATTTGAATCGGTTTTAAGACTCGCCTTACAACTCGCGGCTACACTTGCCGTCCGACCTTTTCCAAAAAACGCATTCATTCCCAAGTTCAAGAGTTTTTATGAAACACCTCCTGGCTGAACCATAACCAGGCGCGCGCTGATCGGCATTGCGCCGGCTCCGCAATTGGCGCAACTGGCACGTGCGGTTTCCGGCACGTCCGGAGTGGGGCGACAAATCGCCAACGCCCAATTGATTTTCAACCTGCTTGGCGTGTCCATTGTCGTGGGCTTTTTGCCTTTGATCGCGCATACTCTCGAACGTTTTTTACCTGATACCGAACCGAGCGGGGAACCGAACCTATCCCTTGCAGACGCTACACAAAGCACCTGATGAACAAAGAACAAATGATCCAGACTATTTTTGCCCTCTACCGCGAACGCGGACATCGCCAATACGGCGAAGACGTGACAGAGCTTCAGCACGCGCTGCAATGCGCCATGTTCGCCGCGAAAAACAACGAACCGGACGCTGTCATCGCCGCTTGCCTGCTGCACGATTGCGGCCACCTGCTGCATGACTTCGGGGAAGACATCGCCGAACACGGAACCGATGCGCGCCACGAAGAACTAGGCGCGAATCGTCTGGCGCAGTTCTTTCCGCCGGAACTCGCCGAACCTGTGCGCTTGCATGTGGCCGCCAAACGCTACCTTTGCCGCCGTCATCCGGATTATTTCCACGGGCTTTCCGATGCGTCGCAATTGAGTTTGCAATTGCAGGGCGGCGCGATGACCGAAGCCGAAGCGTTGGCATTCGAGCAAAACCCGCACGGCGACGCGGCGGTTCGATTGCGGCGTTACGACGACGCGGGCAAGGTCAAAGACCTTTCAACGCCCGGCCTGGAAAGCTATCGAACGTTGTTAGAATCGTTGTTGCGCGGTTGAACTTCACTTTCCCCGTTATGAACTCCCCTTCTGAATCTCTCTCGCAAGGCAAACTGAACAATCACTGGCTGCATTACGCTTGGGCCGCGTGGGCTGTGACGGCGGCTTTCGGCGCGTATTTTTGCATGTACGGTTTTCGCAAACCGTTCACGGCGGCGGCTTATGAAGGCCTGACCTGGCTGGGCTTCGGTTACAAGACAGTGCTGGTGACGGCGCAGGTCTTCGGCTACATGCTGTCGAAATTCATCGGCATCCGCGTCATCGCCGAAATGAAGCCGGAACATCGCGCGCGCACTTTTCTGCTGTTGGTGGGCGCGGCGCAGGCGTCGTTGCTCCTTTATGCGCTGGTTCCTGCGCCGTGGAATTTCCTGTGTTTGTTCTTGAACGGCTTGCCCTTGGGCATGGTTTTCGGGTTAGTGCTGGGATTTTTGGAAGGGCGGCGCGTGACTGAAGCTCTGACCGCCGGATTGTGCGCCAGCTTCATTTTGGCGGACGGCGTGGCCAAGTCCGTCGGCGCGTATTTGTTGGAAGCGGGCGTTTCGCAATTCTGGATGCCTTTTGCCGCCGGGACAGTCTTTGCCGGGCCGCTGCTCGTGTTTGTCTGGATGCTGTCGCTCATTCCGCCGCCGACGGCCCGCGACGTGGAACATCGCAGCGAACGCGCGCCGATGACCAAAACCGAACGCCGCGCGCTGTTTTTAAAATACGCCACAGGCTTGTCGCTGCTGATCGGCGCTTATCTTTTGCTGACCGTTTTGCGCAGCGTGCGCGCGGATTTCGCGCCGGAAATCTGGAAAGGTTTGGGTTACGCCGGACAGCCTGCCGTCTTCACGCGGTCGGAATTGTTCGTCATGTTCGGTGTGGTCTTGGCCAACGGCTTGGCCGTGTTGATTCGCAGCAACCGGCGCGCGTTTTTCACTGCGCTGGGCACTGCTTTCGCCGGATTCGCTTTGGCCGGCGTAGGACTGATGGGGTGGCGCGGCGGCTGGCTTGGCGGTTTTGAATTGATGGTCTTGATCGGCCTGGGGCTTTATCTGCCTTACGTCGCCGTTCACACCACCATCTTTGAACGCTTGTTGGCGCTAACCGGCGACAAAGGCAACATTGGTTATCTGATGTATCTGGCTGATTCTTTCGGTTATTTGGGTTATGTGGCCGTGATGCTGGTGCGCAGTGCAACGCACACCGACGCGAATTTTCTGGAATTCTTTTTGGTGTTGGCGACGGTGGTGACGCTGGCGGCCATCGTCTTGCTGGCGGGCTGCTGGATTTACTTCGCCGCGAAAACGCGCGCGCAAGTCGTGGCGGAACCAACGGCGGCAATAGATTGATTTTAGGCGAAGTGGAACAGACTGAAGTCTGTTCCACATATTTGGGGGAGCTTTGATAACGCAACGATTTGATGACGCAGTGGTCGGCGCGGGAATTATCGGTTTGGCGCACGCTTACGCATTGGCTAGGCGAGGTCGGCGCGTGGTGGTGTTCGAGCGACACGCGCGGGCGCAAGGCGCTTCGGTGCGTAACTTTGGAATGTTATGGCCGATTGGTCAGCCTGCCGGATTGCCGCGCCGCGTGGCCATGCACAGCCGCGAACTGTGGGCGCAGGTCCTGGCCGAAAGCGGTTTGTGGCACGAAACGACAGGCTCGCTGCATCTGGCCTATCACGAAGACGAAGAAGCCGTGCTGCGCGAATTTTTGCACGCCGCGCCCGACGGCGGTTACGAATGCGAATGGCAATCGCCGACGCAAGTTCTGGCGCGTTCGCCGCTGGTGAATCCTGAAGCTTTGCGCGGCGCGTTGTGGTCGCCGCAGGAAATCTGCATTGACCCGCGCGAAGTCGTCGCCGGTTTGCCCGGCTGGCTGCACCAGGCGCACGGCGTGCAGTTTGAATTCAATTGTGCTGTCACAGCCTTCGATTGTCCGGCGGTGACTGCCGGTGGGCGAACTTGGCTGGCCAAAAATATTTACGTCTGTTCCGGCGAAGACTTTCAGACGCTTTATCCTGAAGCTTTTGCTGAAAGCGGTTTGTACCGCGTCAAGTTGCAAATGATGCGTTCGCAACCCTTCGGCGACGACGTGCGGATAGGGCCAATGCTGGCCGCCGGGCTGACGCTCTGCCATTACAAAAACTTTCAGGATTGCCCGACGCTGCCCACCTTGCGCGAACGCTTTGCGCGCGAGATGGCGGATTACGTGCGTTACGGCATTCACGTCATGGCTTCGCAACACGCGCGCGGCGAAATCACCATCGGCGATTCGCACGAATACGACGAAGCCATCTCGCCTTTCGACAAGGAAGAGATCAACGAATTGATTCTGCGTTACCTGCAAAGCTTTCTGCTGATTCCAAACCTGGACATTCGGCAGCGTTGGCAAGGCGTTTATGCCGCACATCCGGCGGAACTTTGCTGGACGGCGAAACCCGCGCCCGGCGCGACAATCATCGCTAGTCCCAGCGGACGCGGCATGACTATGTCGTTCGGCATCGCGGATAAAATCGTTTCCGAAAATTTGGCCTGAGAGTAGGGCGACCTGCCGAGGTTGCCCCGTGTTCTCGAAAGACGTCTTCAATGCACTGGGGCAACCTCGGTAGGTTGACCTACTTTTTCCGTGGAGATTTTTGAGATGCAAATCGAACTTGTGGTTTTTGATATGGCGGGCACGACCGTTTCCGAAGGCGGCGCGGTTTACAAAGCCTTGCGCGACACGCTGGCGGCCAACGGTTTGGAAGTGAACGCTGACGCCATTAATCAAGTCAAAGGCACGGACAAACGCGAAGCTTTGCGCGTGCTGATTGAACAGTCGCCGATGCGCGACGAATTGCTGCCCGGCTTGAAGGCAATTCACGAAGATTTCGTCGAACGCTTGCTGGCATTTTATCGAACCGATCCGGCCATTACGGAATTCCCAGGCACCGGCGAAACCTTTCGGCGATTGAAAGCCGTCGGCATTAAAGTCGCACTCAACACGGGTTTCAGCCGCGACATCGCGCAAATCCTGATTGACCGGTTGGGCTGGCAGCGCGAAGGCTTGATTGACGCTTCGATCACCAGCGATGAAGTCGAAGCGGGCCGTCCTCATCCTTTTATGATCCGCGCGTTGATGGCGCGACTAGGCGTCGGCGACGCAGCCCGCGTAGCCAAAGTGGGCGATGCGCCGGCGGATTTGTGGGAAGGCAAAAACGCCGGATGCGAATTGGTCGTCGGCGTCACTGGAGGTTCGAGTACGCGGCAGCAGCTTGAACCGCATCCGCACGATCACCTGATCGGCACGGTGGCGGAATTGCCTGCGTTGCTGGGTTTGTAATCATTACCTGCGGCGAAAACACAAAGAGCGCGCATCAGAACAAAAGTCCCGTGCGCGCTCTTTGCAGTTGTGGCGGGTTGTTAGAACGACAGTTTCAGCGCGAACTGAATCTGCCGCGCCGGGAAGGTCGAACGAATCGTGCCGAAGCCGCCCGCTGTCTGCAGGCTGCCGTCCGCACGAAACACTATGCCGGTCGCCGTTCCGCTAGGCGTGCCGAAGTTGGTTTTGTTCAGCAGATTGAAAAACTCCGCGCGGAATTCCAGATGCGAAGTCTCGTTAATGACGGGTAGCGCAAAGCGTTTTTGCAAGCCCAGATCGAATTGGTAAAACGACGGGCCGCGTCCGATGTTGCGACCGGCATTGCCGAAGGGTTGATCCTGCGTCGGCAAACGCAGGGCTTCGGTGTTGAACCAACGATCAATGGTGCGCTCGCCGCCGGGCAGCAAGGGATTGCCCACCAGATTGGGGCGCAAGGCCACGCCGCCGATGAACGACGGCAG
>CAZRXE010000926.1:0-2265 GCA_964603695.1 uncultured Heliomicrobium sp. | reverse complement strand
TGCTTCAGCGAATGGAGCGGCTGGAAAGCGTGAACAATCTGGACACAGCCAGCTTCAAACTGAAACCGACGGCGCGCACGGGCGATCAAGTCCTGATCCTGGACAAACTGGCCATCGGCTTCAAGACCACAGTTTTGGCCGACAATCTGGAATTGACGCTACGGCGCGGCGAACGCCTGGGCATCATCGGCGGCAACGGAACCGGCAAAACCACTTTGCTGCGCACTTTGCTTGGCGAACAACGTCCGCTCGGCGGCGATATGCGCTGGGGAACGGGCGTCAAAACGGGTTATTACGATCAACGTTTGCTGACGGTGGACGACCGCAACACTGTTCTGGATGAATTGCGAACCATCGCTTCGGCGACGATCACCGACGGCGAATTGCGCGGCTTTCTGGGCCGCTTTTTGTTTTCGGGCGATGACGTGTTCAAGCCGGTCGCGGCGCTTTCGGGCGGCGAAAAAGGCCGACTGGCGCTGGCCAAACTGATTTACTCGCGTGTGAACGTGCTGGTGCTGGACGAACCGACCAACCATCTGGACATCGCCTCCTGCGAAGCTCTGGAAGACGCGCTGAACGAATTTGACGGAACGATCATCACCGTTTCGCACGACAGATATTTTCTGGATCGAATCGCGACGCAAATTCTGGCATTCAGGGGCAAAGACACGGACAAAGGCGCGGAATATTTCGACGGCGGTTACACCGAATTCTACGAAGCGCATCACCGCACGCTGGCCGAACAACAAGCACGCGAAGCCGAAGCCCAAAAGGCCGAACGCGCCGCGCGCAAAATCGAAGCTCCGAAACCGGCTTCCGGCAAGAAAAACAAACAGAAAGGTCCGACGGCGTTTGAACTCGAAACGAGCATTCAAACCGCCGAAGCCGAATTGCAGGAACTGGCCGCGCAGCTTTCCACCGAGGAAGTCGCCCGCGACAAAGACAAGCTGTTCGAGTTGAGCGAAAAGTACCAAACGCTGGAAACCAAAATCGCCGAGCTTTATCAAGCCTGGGAATCTCTGCTCGAAACCGAATCGGAAGCGATGGCGGCAAAACGAAACTGAGTATGGCGACAAAAACCATTGCCGCGCGAATGCTGGATCAACTGAAAATCGCTTATGAGCTTCGCGCGTATGAAATCAACGAAGACGAATTGGACGCCGTCACCGTTGCGCGCAAGGTCAATATGCCGCCCGAAGCCACTTTCAAAACACTGGTGGCGCGCGGCGACAAAACCGGCGTGGTGATGGCCTGCATTCCCGGCAACGCCGAACTCGACCTGAAAAAGTTTGCTTCGGCGACGGGAAATAAGCGGGTTGAGCTAGTCGCAGTGAAAGAAATACAATCGCTCACGGGCTACATTCGTGGCGGCGTTTCTCCACTGGGATCGAAAAAGAAATATCCGCTTTATTTGGATCAGAGCGCGTCCGATCACGAACGCATCAGCGTCAGTGCGGGACAACGCGGCCTGCAAATGATACTAACGCCCCGGGATTTGCAACGCGCAACAGCGGCCACGCCGGCGGATCTGGCTAAGCCGTTTTCCGATTGAGAACCAACCTTCTTCCTCACGGTTCTCGGCAATCTTTTCTTCAGGCTGAGTGTTTATGTGTCCACGCTCACCCTTTTGTTATTAAACTGGTGCCCGGAAGGGAATATAAAGTTAATGGCTAAACGTTGGTTATTTAAGACTGAACCCAGCGAATATTCTTACGACGATCTGGAGCGAGACAAAAAAACGGTTTGGGACGGCGTATCGAACAATCTCGCGCTCAAAAACTTACGTGAAGTGCGGCTGGGAGATGAAATCCTGATTTACCACACCGGCAACGACAAGGAGATTGTCGGATTGGCCGAAGTCATCAGTGATCCTTACCCAGACCCCAAGGAAAACGACGAACATCTGACGGTCGTCAATCTCAAGCCCAAACGCAGATTCGCCCGTCAAGTGACGTTGACCGAAATCAAAAACAGCGAGGCGCTCAAAGAGTTCGATCTGGTGCGATTGCCTCGATTGTCCGTGATGCCGGTCAGCAAAGAACACTGGCAGGTGCTGGAAGAGTTGCTTGGCGAGTAGTTGGGCGAGCGACCGACTCATCCTTATGCAAATCGAAAACTGTCTGGTCATCCTCAAACAAACCGCACTGGCGCAGGGAGGCCGCGCCGCCGACCTTGCCAAACAAGGCGACGCGACAGCCAAACGTTTGCTGGCGGCGGACGCCGAACACAACCGCACGATTGAAGAAGTGCGCAAGGCTTTGCGGC
>CAZRXE010000925.1:0-3872 GCA_964603695.1 uncultured Heliomicrobium sp. | reverse complement strand
CCGCGACGCTACGAAAAAGACATCGAAGCTTTTTTGACCGCCGACCAAACTGCCCCGCCCCAGAAGGGGCAAATTCTGTTTATCGGCAGCAGCATTTTCCGATTGTGGAAAAACCTGAAAGATCAGATGGCCCCACTGCCGGTATTCAATCGGGCTTACGGCGGTTCGCGCACAGCGGACATTCTCTATTACATGGACAAAGTCGTGCTGGCTTACGAACCGAAGATCATCGTTTATTACTGCGGCAGCAACGACATCAACGCCGACATTCCGCCCGAAACCATCTTCGCGAGCTTCCGGGAATTCGCCGACCGCGTCCACGCCAAACTGCCGAAGACGAAAATCTTTTACGTTTCGATCAACAAAGCGCCGCAAAAAATGGAGCGTTGGGATTGGGTGGATGACGCCAATCGCCGCATCAAAGAGTTCTGCGAAAAACAGGCGACGCTGGGCTTCATTGACGTGAATCCAGTGCTGTTCGACAAGGACGGCAAACCGCGCATGGAACTTTACCTGCCGGACAAACTGCATTTTCAGGAACCGGCCTACGCGGAATTCACGCGGATCATCAAACCCGTCATCGAACAAGCCTGGAAGAAGAAATAGCGAAAGAGGAAGTCTCAACAATGCGCCGTTCCTTTTGCTCAACAAAACTCGCGCTTTTGGTTTTCTTCCTGCTGCTGGGCGGGTTGAACTTTCCGCCGACACCCTTTGCCGCAGCCACGCAAACCGCCGCGCCGGACAACGCGCGCGAAGAATTCTTTGAACAAAAAATCCGCCCGCTCCTGGCCGCGCATTGTTACGGCTGCCACACCGCGACGGAAAGCGGCGGGCTGCGCCTGGATTCGCGCGAAGCGTTGTTGAAAGGCGGCACTTCGGGCGCGGCCATCATTCCCGGCAATCCCGACGGTAGCTTGCTAATTCAAGCCGTCAGCCACACGCATTCGAGTTTGAAAATGCCGCAAGGCAAACCCAAATTGGCGGAGGCTGAAATCAGCGATTTGCGGCAATGGATCAAAGACGGCGCGTATTGGCCGGTCAATCTCAAATCTCAGATCTCAAATCCGAAATCCGAAAGCTCAAAGCACTGGGCCTTTCAACCGATCAAAGCGTTGCCACCACCAATCACCTCCAACCAGCATTCAAATCAAACGTGGCCGCGAAACGACATTGACCAGTTCATTCTCGCCAAACTGGAAGCCAATGGTTTGAAGCCAAATCCGCAGTCGGACAAACGCACGCTGTTGCGACGCGCGACCTTCGACCTGACTGGTTTGCCGCCGACGCCGGAGGAAACAGCAAACTTTCTGGCCGACCAATCGCCGGCGGCTTTTGCCAAAGTCGTCGAACGCTTGCTGGCTTCGCCCGCTTACGGCGAACGCTGGGCGCGGCATTGGCTGGACGTGGCGCGCTACGCGGACACAATGGGCGTCAACGACACGACCACGATGCTTTATCCCTTCGCTTACACTTATCGCGATTGGGTCATCAAGGCATTCAATGACGATCTGCCTTACGATCAATTTTTGACGCAACAAATCGCCGCCGACCAATTGCCCGGCAATTCGCCGAGCAATTTGGCGGCGCTGGGGTTTCTGACCGTAGGGCGCGGCGGCGGCGGCGTGACGACCGAAGAAAAGATTGACGACAAGGTGGACGTGGCGATTCGCGGAACGATGGCGCTGACTGTGAGTTGCGCGCGCTGCCACAATCACAAATTCGATCCCGTTCCAACTGCGGATTACTATTCGCTTTACAGCATCTTCGCCAACACGCACGAACCGGAGGAGCTTCCGCTGCTCGATCCATCGCTGGCCGGCAGCGAAAAGGAACTGGCGCTGAAAAAAGAGCGCGACAAGCTCGAAGACGAAATCGCCAAATACAACGAAAAGCGTTTCCCGGAACTCAAGGCCGATTACCGTGCGCCGGAAAAAATCACAAAGTATTTGCTGGCCGCGCATCAAGCCCGCGCGCTGACACAGGAAACAGACCTGCAAGCTCTGGCGACGGAAAAAGACCATAACCTTTATATGCTGCGGCGCTGGCAACGCTTTTTGAAACAAGCGGAAAAGAACAATGATCCGACCTTCTCGCTCTGGTTGGCGCTGGACGCGCTGCCCGAAAAAGATTTCGCCGCACAGGCCGCCGCCGCCATCGCCGCCTGCGCGGGAAAAGCCAATCCGCTCGTTGCGCGTGAATTCAACGAAACACCAAAGTCTATCGAAGACGCCGCCGAACGTTACGGCAAGCTGATTGCCAAATTCGACAAAGCCGAAAAGCTGCCGGACGCAAACGAAGAAGCCTTGCGACAGGTGCTGCACGGCGAAGCCTCACCGATCAATGTTCCCTTCAGCGATTACAACAGCATCCGTTTGGTTAAAGACAGCCAGTTCGAACGCGACCAGAAACAAAAGTTCGAGCGAACGTTGACCGCACGCGCTTTCGACGGTGCGGCTCCGCGCGCAATGGTCGTAGAGGATTTGCCCAAGCTGAAACCCGGCGTCATTTACGTGCGCGGCAATCCGAACAACAAAGGCGCGGAAGTCCCACGCCAGTTTCCACAAGTGCTGGCCGGCGAAAATCGAAAGCCTTTTACCAAAGGCAGCGGACGTTTGGAACTGGCACAGGCGATTACCGACAAACACAATCCGCTGACGGCGCGCGTCATCGTCAACCGCGTCTGGCAATGGCATTTCGGACAAGGCCTGGTGCGCACGCCCAGCGATTTCGGCACGCGCGGCGAAGCGCCCACGCATCCCGAATTGCTGGATTATCTGGCCGGTTGGTTCGTGGAAAACGGCTGGTCGCTGAAACGCTTGCACAAGCTGATTCTGCTTTCGCGCACCTATCAACAAAGCAGCGCGGACAATCCGGCTGCGCGCCAGCGCGATCCTGAAAACAAATTGCTCTGGCGAATGAATCGGCAGCGGCTGGATTTTGAATCCCTGCGCGACGCGATGCTCGCCGTCAGCGGCGGGCTTGATCGCAACGGCGGCGGCCTGCCGGATGACATCACGTCCTGGCCGTTCGCGCGCCGACGCACTGTCTACGCCTTCATCAATCGCGCCAAGTTGGCCGGCGAATTCAACACCTTCGATTTTGCTTCGCCCGACGCGCACACGGCGCAGCGGTATCAAACGACTATTCCGCAACAATCGCTTTACCCGATGAACAGCCCCTTCGTCATCGAACAGGCCCGCGCCTTGCTCAAGCGCCCCGAAATCGCCGCCGAAGCCACTCCGCGCGGGCGCATACGCAAGCTCTACCGGCTGCTTTATGGGCGCGAGGCCAGCGCGGAAGAAATCACTTTGGGCAGCAAATTCGTCGAATCAGTACCGCGAGCGGTAGCCAGCGAACCGCCTGCCAACGCCTGGCAATACGGCCAGGGCGAATACGACGAGGAAGCGAAGAAGCTGAAAAGCTTTACCGAACTCAAACACTTTGCCGCCGGTTCGTGGCGGCTGAAAGCCAACGAACTAGATCCGCGCCGAACGACGGTTCTTCTCGACCGCGAAGGCGGCATTCCGGTAGGAGGCAAAACGAATACAACCATCCGCCGCTGGGTTGCGCCCTTCGACGGCAAAGTTTCGATCACCGGAAAACTCATTCACGAGTTTGAACAAGCCTGTGTTACCTGCGACGGCGTCGAAGGAATCATCATTTCCAGTCGTCAGGGCGCGCTAGGCAATTGGACGGCGTACCTTTCGCAACCTGACACCAACGTCGCCAATGTTGAAATCAAACGCGGCGACACGATTGATTTCATCGCACACGGCAAAAAGAATTCCAGCGGCGACGATTTCAAATGGCAGGTCGTGATTCGCCGCCTGGAACCTGTGGCTAACGAAAAAAGCGACTGGGATTCGGTGCGC
>CAZRXE010000924.1:0-3074 GCA_964603695.1 uncultured Heliomicrobium sp. | reverse complement strand
TTGGCGGCTTTGGCGGCGGCTTTTTCCAGATTTTGCTGCACTCTGAATTTCACGATTTTGCCGATCAAGGTGAGCGGAACAGGTTTGTCGAGCGGAAACCGGATCGTTCCCTTGGATAGCTCATAGGCCGAAAGCTCCTCTTTGAAGGCGTCAATGCCGCCAGGCCCAGGGTAAAACCCGATGTGGTTTTTGTAGGCGGCAAAATACACCAGCGCGCCGTGCAGTTTGAAGGCCGGCATCATGTAGCTGATGGTTTCCTCAGCCTTCGGCGCGGCTTTGCGGATGGTCGCACGGATTTTTTCCAGCATCGCCTGAACCTCCGGCGGGAAGCCGGCGATGTATTCATCAACAGTGTTGGGCGTGGGTTGATCTGTTTTCATTTTAATTCAAACTCCGGTTCAAGATTTTCGATTGTCGGATTCAGTTTTTTTGCCGCACGCAGCGAACAGTGTCGCGCGCAATCAGCAATTCTTCATCGGTCGGAATGACGAAGGCTTTCAGACGAGAATCGTGCGTGCTGATTAAGCCTTCGCGTCCGCCGGTCAGGTTTTGATTGCTGTTTTCGTCCAGTTGCAGGCCCAGCCATTCCAATCCCTGACAGATGCGCGTGCGAACTTCCGCCGCGTTTTCGCCAATGCCGCCGGTAAAAACGACAGCGTCCGCTCCGCCCATCGCGGCCAGATAAGCGCCAATGTATTTGCGGGCGCGGTAACAAAACAGTTCGATGGCCAGCAGCGCGCGGCGGTCTTTGTTTTCGCGGGCTTCGTCCAGCAATTCGCGCATGTCGTTGGTCAAGCCGGAAATGCCCAGCAAGCCGGATTGTTTGTTCAACAAGCCTTCGATTTCCTGCGCGGTCAGCCCTTCTTTCGACATCAGGAAGTCAATGATTGAAGCGTCCAAATCGCCGGCGCGCGTTCCCATTACCAAACCTTCGAGCGGCGTCATGCCCATCGAAGTGTCAATCGAATCGCCTGCTTTAATTGCCGCCGCCGAACAGCCATTGCCCAGGTGCAAGGTGATGATGTTGACCTGTTCGCGCGGAATGTTCAGCAGGTGGCGATAACGGTAAGCCACGTAACGATGCGAAGTGCCGTGAAAGCCGTAGCGACGGATTTTATGGCGGCGGTAAAACTGGTAAGGCAGCGCGTAAAGGTAAGCGTGTTCGGGCAGCGTCTGGTGAAAAGCCGTGTCGAAAACGGCGGCCTGCGGCATTCCAGCGCCGAGCAAATCGCGCGCAGCCAGAATGCCTTTGATGTTCGATGGATTGTGCAGCGGAGCCAGGTCAATGCTGTCTTCGATGCCGCCGAGCACGTCTTCGCGGATTAGCATGGACTGTTTGAACTGTTCGCCGCCGTGCGCCACGCGATGGCCGACGGCGTGAATGTTCGACACGCTGCGGACTTCGGCCAGCCCTGCGTCCGTCGAACAAATCCAGCGAATGATGAAATCCACCGCCGCGCGAATGTCGCGCAATTGCGCGGTGGACCGCTGTTTGGCTTTGCCCTCGGCTTGCAGCGAGCAAACCGCTTCGCCGCCGATGCGTTCGATCAGACCGCGCGCCAGACGGCGATCCGCGTTTTTTTCGATTTGTTCCAGGTCGGTGGCAATAAGTTGAAACTTGACGCTGGAGCTTCCGCAATTCAAAACCAGTACGTTCATGGCAGGCATTACAGCAGACGAACGACGAGGTGTGAAGCCGCAGGGAAGCCGAAAGAAAAGAGTAAGGAAAGAAAATCCGGCGGATGGCTGTTCCACCGGACTTCAGTTGGTTTAGCGCCGCTCGATGCCTGCCGGAAGGTCGCCGGCTTTGCCTTGAGTGACGGTGCGCGCGGTTCCATCGGAGCTTTGCTGCAAGTACCAGCGCCCTTCGGACTGACGCCAGACGGCAAAGTCAGTTTTGCCGTCGCCGTCGTAATCGCCCGTCGCCAGCGTGTCGAAGTAAGGCGCATAGCCGGCCCCCCAGAACTTCACCTTCACCGCGCCGTCCGAACTGTTGACGACGTACCAATTGCCTTCCGCGCCGAGCCAGACGGCGATGTCCGTTTTGCCGTCGCCGTCACCGTCCAGGGAGCGATCATTGTCTGGCCACTGCCGTCCGTGACCTTGAGCGTGAAGGTGGCCGTCGTTGCGCTGCAAGTCGTCGTCACCAGAGCGGTGATGACGCCGTTTGCGTTGCTCTGCAAATTGACCGAAACGCCATTCAAACCGGCGCTGGAGCCGTCGTTGATTTGCACGGTCAGCGCGCCGGGCGCGGTTACAACGTCCGCGACGTTGGCGATGCTGACGGTTGCCGTGCGCAGGCCGCCGGCGCGGGGATCGAAAGCGCGGCGGAATCCTGCAAACCGCTTGTCGCGCCTTGACTGTCTTGTGCCGGAAAACGTGAGAGGCGGAGTAGGAACTTACCGCCGGCTAATCGCTCGCTCTTGCTATCCGGTTCAATTCCTCAATCAGTTCCATCGGGCGAAAGGGTTTGCCATAAAACCCGGTTGCTCCTGCATCCTGCGCCCGTTTTCTACTTCCGGCATCGTCCAGCACAGAGATGACGAAGATAGGGAGTGTCTGTTTAGACTGGCGCACTCTGCGCATCACTTCATAGCCGTCCATCACGCCGGGCAACATCAGGTCAAGCAGCAAGACATCAAATTTCTCGTGGAGGACAAGTTCCACCGCCTGCGCCCCTTGCGCGACGCCTACGACCTCGTGGCCGGATGCCTGCACTAAAGTTTGAATCATGTGGCGGATGGCCTCCTGATCTTCACACACCAAAATCCGCATAAGTTTGGTTCCCTTGTTTGTGGCTTGGCCTTGTCGCCCAAGCGCGTCCCCCCGATCCGGCGGGTGGCAGGTTGATCGGCTCCCCGCGCGCCGGGAGCGGAGAATTCCGCCGGTTGTGTCCGCCGCCGGCACTACACGCCGAGCAGCTTGACCAGCGTGTCGCGATTGGTCAGACCTGCTTGTATGCCGACCTTTTGGCCGCCCTGAAAGACGACGCAGGTGGGCACCGAGCGCACGCTATACTTCTTGGCTGTCTCCGGCGCGTCGTCTATGTCCAGCTTGCCGACCTTGATCTTGCC
>CAZRXE010000923.1:0-13174 GCA_964603695.1 uncultured Heliomicrobium sp. | reverse complement strand
TCGGATCGGAGTTGTTACTGAGGTTCGCATCGTTGGTCGCCGCGCTGACGCCGGCATTGTTGCGCAAGGTCTTGCCGCCCGCATCGGCTTTCACCTTCGCCGTCAAAGTGATGGTCGCCGAAGCATTGCCTGCCATCTCCGCAAAGAACACCGTGCGATTATTTCCCGCCCCGCCGCAAACACCGCCACCAGTTGCGCTGCAAGCCGTGAAGTCCACTTCGACCGGCAACGGATTCGTCACGTTGACGGCCAGCGCCTTCTCGCTGCCGCGATTGGTCAAGGTAAAGGTGAAAGTCAGATTGTCGCCCGGTTTCGGCTGCGCAGGCGAAATGGTTTGCGTGATGGCCAGATCGGTTTGCGGCACGGCATTGACGACTACCGAAGCCGTCTCGCTGTTGACGCTGCCGCAACCGTTGGTCACCAGCACCCAATAATTCGTCGTCGCGGTCAACGGCGGTGTGGTGAATGTGTTAGACCTCGCGCCCACAATTGGACGCGAGAAATCGCCGTTTATTCCCTGATACCACTGAAACTGAAACGGCTGATTGCCGCTCGGAGTAACGCTGAGCGCCGCCGTCTGGCCGCTCGCGATGGTTTTGCTGACAGGCTGCGCGGCAATCGCCACGCAGGCCTGCTGATCCGGAATCTGACTGATAAAGATGCCACCGACCTTCGTTCCCGCAAGCAAACGCTCCTGATTGATCGTCAGCGAAGTCACGAAAATATCGAGTAACCCTGCATTGATTTGATTCCAACTTGCGCCGTTGTCCTCGGAAAAGAACACGCCGTAGATGCTGCCGGCATAAACTTTCGGCCCGCTCACCGCGAACGAATAAACATTCAAGGTCAGCGGCAGTTTATTGTTGACGGCCACCCAGCTTACGCCGCCATTGGTCGAACGATAGATGCCGCCGCCATCCGTGCCCGCGAACAATGTGGTGCCGTCCGTGCCGGTCGTCAGCGCCGTCACATTCAGATTGCCGAGGCCATTGGCGTTACTGCCAATCAAGGTCCAATTCGCGCTGTTACCGTTGGAGCTGTAAATACCGCCGCCAAAGGTTCCTGCCAGCAGCCTGCCGCTGAGGGACAAAAGTGAAACCACTTGTTGATTGCTCAACCCGGCGGCCTGCCAACTCACACCCTGGTCGCTTGAGCGAAACACTCCGGCATCGGTTCCGGCAAAGACCACCCCATTGTCGCTGCTTTTCAAGACGTTGACGGTCTGGTTGGCAAGGCCGGAAAACGACCAGTTCCCGCCGCCATTGACCGAGCGGTAAACGCCGCCGCCCAATAGCCCCGCCAATAAATTGTTCCCACCTGCTGCCAGCGCCTGCACATTCGCCTGCGACGGTAAACCATTGATTAGCGGTTGCCAGTTCCGCCCTTGATCGGTCGAACGAAAAACCCCGTTGCCAACCGTGCCGACATAATAATTTCCATTGCTCACGGCAATGGTGTTGGTGAACTTGCCGGACAAGCCTGTATTGCTCTCATTCCAAACTTGCGTGTTATTGTTCAGGCGCAATACGCCCTCGCCATCAGTTCCCGCGTAAACACTGTCGCCAATCACGCCCAACGCACTAATTAAGCGAAAGTAGGTTCCACTGCTGTATGTATTCGCAGGGATTCCCAGGTTCAGCGTTTTCCAGGTTTGCCCGTTATCCTCAGAGGTCAGCACGCCATTGTTAGATGTGCCGACATAAATCACCTGACCGCTGACGACCACGGACTCGGTATAACTGGTGGCGGGAACAGGCAGCTTGGTCCAACTTTGCCCATCGTTGGTGGTGACATAAATACCATTGCTGTCGCTCCGCGACTCGACGCAGGCAAAAACCCTGTTCTCTTTGGTGGCCAGGGAAAGCACCAAATCTTCCTCCCTGTTTGGCAGCCCTAAACTCGCTTTTTGCCAATTAGCGCCATTGTTTAGGCTACGGTACACCTCTCCGTTCCTGGTTCCAGCGAAAACCTTGGTTCCCGTGGAAACGAGTGACCAAATTTGCCCGCTCGTGAAATCGGTCGGTCGCCAGCTTTGGCCATCGTTGTCGGACTGGTAAATGCCTGAACTGGCCGTACCGATCAGCAATTTGTCGCCGCTCACCGTCATCGAATAAATGGAGTCATTGGGCAAACCGTTGGTCAGTCTTGTCCAGGTGACGCCGTCGTTTTCCGAAACGTGCAGGCTCGCGTAAGAGGCGGTAAAGAGTTTATTCCCCTTGACCGCCAGTGGCTGAAGAAAGCTGCCGGTAGATTCAAGGTTGGTTTTAGTCCAACTTTGCCCGCCATCGCTGGAAACATGCAAAACATTGAACCAAACCCCGGCAAAGATTTTGTTTCCTTTGCCGATGAAATTCGTGATGTAGGAACCCACGATTCCCGAAGTACTTTGCGTCCAGGATTGTCCGCCGTTGCCGGTCACGGCGATTCCACCGGAGAAAAGCCCGACAAAGATTTGCCCGTTTCCGACGGCGGAAGTCTCGATCCCGTCCACGGGAAATCCCACGTTCGGCAAGCTCGTCCAGCTTTGCCCGCCGCTGTTGATGACAAACGCTCCCGAATAGGTCAGGGCGTAAACTTGAGAACCGATTGCCTCCAACCGGTACACATAAGAATTGCTCAACCCGTTGTTCATCAAACTCCAACTTGCACCGTCGTTGCTGGTCACGAAGACTCCGGTGACGGCACTGCCATCGCCATACGCAGGAGTCGCGGCTGCATAAACCTGCGCTCCGCTGGCCACGAGCCGATAAATATTTTTATTGGTGATGCCGGTGTTTATTTCCGTCCAGGTCTGGCCCTCATTGCTTGAGACGAACACACCTTTAGCGGGCGCTCCGGCGTACTCTCCGACACTGGCAAAAACTTTCGTTTGCCGAACGCCGGCGACGATGGTTTCCTTGACGGCCAAGCCACTTACGACATTGCCGGCGAGACCGGAAGCCACCCGCGTCCAGCGCAACCCATCACTGCTGACGGTGTAAGCAGCCACTCCCGGCGTGGCGGCGGAAAACGAAATTACGCCGACAAACACCTTCGAAGAGCTAACCGCCACGGAACGGATGTCGAAACTAGAGAATCCCGTCGTCGGCACGAAACTCTGCCCGCCGTTGGTGATCAGATAAAGTTGGGATTGGCCGTTCTGGTCAGTAGCTTCGGCATAGGCTCGGCCTGCGACGGTAAACAGAGTGCTGGGCAACAATCCGCTTAGCTCCGGGCGATACCAACTCCGCCCTCCGTTGTTGGAGATATAAAACCCCGTTGGAGCGAGACTACGAATGGATTTGGCAATGGCGTAGACCTGTGATCCGGCCACCGCCAACTCGGTAATGCGACCACCTTCCGGCCCGGAAGTCCTGGCCCATTTGGAAGCGCTGACGATAATCGTGATGGTTCTAAGAGCGGTCAGCGCAGGCGATTGGCCATCCGTCACGGTGAAGGTGACGGAGAAATTGCCGAACTGGGCGAGCGTCGGCGTCCAGGTAAACTGCCAACTATTGGATGAAAGCGCAGGCAGATTTTGCGTGGTCCCTGTGGCGGAATTCAGCGCGGTGCAGGCAAGTTGATCGCCGTCCGGATCAGTGGCGGTGACAATCAGCTTGACGGTCTGACCGTTGCTGATGGATTGCGCGCCGAAGGTGCTGGTGATAACCGGCGGGTCGTTGACCGGTCTGATGACAAGCGAGACCACGGCCACACTGCGCGGGTCATTGCCGCCGCCCACCCTGAAGCCAAAGCTATCCACGCC
The DNA here is from genome assembly GCA_964603695.1 of uncultured Heliomicrobium sp. GTDB lineage: Bacteria > Acidobacteriota > Blastocatellia > RBC074 > RBC074 > RBC074. Next base: position 9,429 of record CAZRXE010000923.1, on the reverse strand, counting down.
GTTGTAATTCGTCGCCGGGATATAACGCAGATTGGGCGGCGTTCCGCTCAAGCTGCCATGCAGCGGTTGCTGAACCACGGTGTAAACAGGCGCACTGCCAGCGTTGGTGCTGGTCAGTGTAAGGTTGACCGGCGTATCTTCATTGGTCGTGACAACGTCGGAGTTGGCAAGCGGAAGATTGGCGGCGGCCATCACCGTGACGGTGATGGCCTGACGCACCGTTCTGTTCTGCGCGGTGGCTTCAAGTGTGACCAGATAATTGCCCGCGCCGCTGGCGACCAGCCGCAAAGCGAACTCGTCGTTGCCCAGGCCGCGCACCGACGCCGAAAGCGGCCTGTCAATCAAGGTCGGCAGGACGCCTGCCGACAATCCCGTCACCACAAACTTGAATTCGCGCGTTTCGCCCTCGATCAGGGAAAGCGTTGTCGGAATCAAAATGGCCGGACCGCTGTTGACGGAATTCTGTGGCAAGGGAATGTCCGTTGGAAGGGTGATTTGCGCACCCGCGCCAAGGGCGATGCCGGTGCGTTGGGCACGCGAAATCGTTCCGTCAGGGCGATGGAAGCTGACCTCGAGCGTCAGGGAATCATTTATGCTATTCGGTTTAATAACCGGAATGTTGCGCAGCACGAAGCCGCCGTTGCCGTCCGTGAACGTGGATTGGCCGCGCGCACTGACCACGGCGCGGCGAACGGGGCGCACGCCGTCGGCTTCAACCACGTGGCCGATGACGGTCGCCGTCGGCCATTGGCGAGAGATGAAATAGTAGCTGGCTTGCGTGATGGCATTGGCCGACGTTTCCAATCGCTGGCCGTCACTGGAAATCGTGCCTGCACCGATGTCCACAAATTGGCCGAAGGTGGTGCTCATCGGCGTCTGGTCAAAACGATAAACGCGCACCGGCGTGCCTGCCGCAATCGCATCGCTGTTGGGAAAAGTGAGTTTGCCGCCCGGCGTCAGTGTTGCGCCGAAGGGTGTGATTTGCGCGATGGTCGAACTGAAGACTCCGGCGGGCAAATTGGTCGGCGTGCGTCCGGGATCAAACACGTTGAGCGCCAATTGGCAGCCCGATGCGCCGCCCGGACAGTTGATCGTGGAATTGCCGGTGTCGAAGGTGACTTGCCCGGCGGTAATCACGCCGGCGGCTTCGTTCGGAATCGCCGCCGCGACCTGCAAGCGTTCGTTGAGCGGCATGTCGGCGGCGGCAAATCCGGTCGTGACCGAGCCGTTAGGTTTGAGTTCGACCAATAAAGGCGAGTCTTCGCGGCTGGCTTGATTGTCGTGGTTCCCAGCCACGCGGACGCTGAGTGGCGGCACGTCGTAATTCAAACCATTCGCCGCCTGCCCTTTGATTTGAATGGTCGAACGGGAAGACACTGTGGCATCGCGGATCAGAAACGCTCCGGCGTTATTGGTCACGGTTTCCTGGCGACGTCCGCCGGGTTCGGTCAAAACCACCGGCAAGCCGGTGACGGCCACGCGGGCGTTGTCTTTGAATTCCTGCACAAAGCCGCTGACCGAAGTAATGATATTCATCGGTTGCGGGCTGACATAAACGATTTGTTTGTTGACGCTGATTTTGACCGTGCCGCTGGCGACGCCATACGGCACGCGCAAAGTCATTTTGGTCGGCGTGATGGTTTCAGGCGCAACGCCGACGCCCGGTTCAAACAACACTTCGACGTTCGATGTCGGCATGTTCACGCCCTCGATTTCCAACGTCTCTCCGGCGACGGCGGTTTGCTTGCTCAGCTTGCTGACGGCCAGCGTGGACGCGCCGCCGCCGATTTGGATTTTGGCGGAATTCGACAAGCGGGCGTTCGGCGCTTTGACCAACAGATCGAGCACGCCTTTGCCTGCCAGTTCGCGCGGCAGCAGCAGATTGATTTGATCCAGCCCCGCCGCGCCCGGAACCGCTCCGGCGAAAACCGGCGCGTATTCATCGCCGCCCAGAATGACGCGCACTTGCGCCGGATCGGCCCTGCGCAAACCCGACAGGAAAAAGACCAGAAAGACTTGATCGCCGGCGGCGGAGTTCAAATCCATGGCTTTGGGTTTGAATTGGCCGTTGGCCGTGTCGAATTCGGCAATGGATTCGTAACTTTGCGCGCCGTCGGCTTTGACGCGCAGGGCGAAGCCGGACGCCACGCCGCCCGCCGTAAAGAGCGCGGGCGCAACCATATTGATATTGATCGTGCTGGTGGAAATTGCGCCGTCCGCCGCGCTAATTCTGACGGTCGCGGGGGCGGCGGGCAGATCTGCCGGAATCAGAAAGTTGATTTGTTCAGGCGAAGCGAACAGCAAGGAGGCTGGGCGTCCGGCAACGGTCACGGTGGTTCCGGCCAGTTGCGTTTGGGGGGCGGCGGCGATGTCGCTTTGTGTGGCCAGGTGCTGGCCGTAAGCAGTGGCCAGCGAATCCGGCGCGAGCGCGTCCGGTTCGTTGCTGGCGGCGGAAACAATGACGGCGGATGAATTCTGGACAACGGCGGCCGAATGCTTCAGCCAGCCCAGGCACGCGAAGGCGAGCAACACAATTGCCAACAACAACCCACGGCGAAAAGTCGTCAGAACGCGGACGATCAATCGGGCGATACGGGTAAAAAACATTGGGTTTCCTCCTCGTCCGGCGCAAAGGCCGCAAACCAAATTCAATTGTGGAAGCGAAAGCACGGGTACTGCCGAGTTCGCCCGGCATCATATTTCATCTTCGCCCCAGCTTCATCGCCGAAGCCGAGAGCCATTAGCTAGTGAAAGATTCCTGAAATTCATGACAGTTTTTTTTCCCGTCAGGGAGCTGTTTTCCAGACAGGAAAAAAGAAAACAGTTCATCGCCGGACTGTCGAACTTCAAGCACTTCTGCCGCGCTCACTGAGAAAGGCGCTCTTTGTGGCTGAAACCTGACAAGCGAAAAAAAATATTTCGGCAGGTACGAAGGCAAGTGCGTTCGTAGCTCCGCCTTGTCTCTTGAGATCAAGACAAGGCGGAGCTACGAACGCGAATTACGAATGTGGCTGATAAACAATCATCGGACGGCGATGGTCACGGAATTAGCCGCTTTGCCATCCACCGTCAGATGGATAGTCACTTCGCCGCGTCCGGCCAATGCGCGCGGCAACGCCAGGTTAATTTGATCCAGTCCGGCGAATTCGCCTTGCGGGCCGACATACGACGCCTCCACAGGCAAGCCGCCGACTTGCAGTGTCGCCGCCAGCGAACCACGCCCGCGAAAGCCCGTGCCGAACAAAATCAAAAAGACCTGCTCGGCGGGATTGCCGAGGTCAACTGAGACTGGAACGACTTGCCCCGACGCCGCATCGAAACGGCTGACGGCTTCATACCTGACCGAACCATCCGCTTTGACGCGCAAGACCAGCGCGGCGGCTATTCCCTTCCCCGACGCATCGCTGGTGAACAAGCCCGGCGCGACGTCCACGACTTCAATCAGGCCGCTGGCCGCAACGCCGTCGCCATTGACGATGCGCACCAGCGCCCTCCCCGTCGCCGTTTCTGCCGGCAACAGGTAATTCACCTGTCCCGGCGAAACAAAAAACAACGGCGCGACGAGTTGCGCTCCCGTGCTGTCCAGAATGGTCACCGAAGTTCCGGCCAGCGTCTTTGGCAAAGCGCCGGCATCCGCCTGTTGTACGGCCACGGCCAAACCGTTGCCGAAGGCCGTCGCCAGCGAACCGCGCGCCAGCCATCCCGCCGACAAACTCGCCGAAGAGACATTGGCAAGTTCGCGCGCGGCGGCTGGCATCCAATCTGTGGCAAGTACGTCTGCTTTCGCGTCCGCTAATTCGCGCGCCGCCGGCCAATTGCTGAAATTGACTTCCGGCGCGAAGCCGCTTCCGTTTTCCGCCGCCACGAAATTCACCGTCACAAGCGAGCGCATTCCCGCATCGAACTTTTGTCCCGGCGGCAAAGCCAGTGCAAAACCTACGTGACCGTCTGCCGCGAACTTCGTGTTGATACTGAGCGCGGCTTTTTGCGCGTCTTCGCCCAGCGTTGCCGACGCAAAGCGCCATTGCCGCGCATCGAATTGCAAACTGAAGCTAACGGCGTTCTCTTCGCCTTGCGCCAGCAATTCAAGCGTCACGGCGCTGGTCTGCCCCGCGCCGAACACCGGCGAACCGACGCGCAACAATCGCGGCCAACCTGCCGGTTTCAGCCCAGTCAGTTTTAATAATGCCGACAAGTCAGTCGGCGCAAAAGCTCCCGGCGCAGTCGGTCCGGCGGCAGGCGTCAACGGATCCAGCCCGGCGGCATAACGCCCAGCCTGCACCCAATCGCTGACCGTGATCGCGCCGTTGCCGAAGCTCGAACGCGGCGCGCAGTCGGTGCGTTGAAATTCGCTGCCCGCATCCACCGCCAAATCGCCCGAAGCGAAACGCCCGACCAGCACCCAGTCCGTCACAGACAGCGTGCCATTGCCGCTCGGACGCGGCGCGACGTCGGCTTCAAAACCGCGCGTGATCGTCACCGCGCCGCCTGCGTAATTCGCCGGCAGGACATTGCCGTTGACATCTGAAACTTCTCGCGCCACCGGCTGATCGCCGAAGTTGATGTTGGCAGTTGTCGCGCTGTCTCCCGCCGCAACCGTGAAGTTGATGACAGCAATCCGCCGCGTACCCGCCGCGAACCGCTGACCGGCAGGCAAAGCCAGCACCAGTCCCAAACGCCCCGTCGCCGCCTGCGCGGAACTTTGATTGAGCGCGCCTCCCGCTGCATCGCCGCCCAACGACGCTTGCGGATTGCTGAGCAGCGCCGGATCGAAGGTCAGGCTGAATCCGACTGCGTTTTCATCGCCCTGCGAAATCAGTTCGATAGGAACGGTGACGGTGCTGCCCTGATTGTTGCTCGCCACCACACGTAACAGCCGATTGGTTTGCGGCGGCGGCGTGATGGTGAAATTCGCGCCGGCGGAAATGCTGCCGTCAGGATTGGCCACGGTTATCGTCGCCGAACCCGCCGTCGCGATGTCGGCGGCGGGAATTTGCGCCGTCAATTGCGTCGCCGAACCGAAAGTCGTCGGACGCTCGCCGCCGTTCCAACGGACTTTGGAGTTGGTGACAAAGTTCGTCCCAGCCACCGTCAGCGCGAAGCCCACGCCGCCCGCTTGCGCCGCGTTCGGAGTCAAGCTGCTAATCGTCGGCGGAAAACTTCCTGCCGCTTGAATGGCGCTGAAAGTCTGCCCGGCAACGGTCAATGTGCCCGTGCGCGACACGGCAGTCGGATTGGCCGCCGCCGTAAAAGTCACCGCGCCAGCGCCCGAACCGCTCGCGCCTGCGGTGATCGTCAACCAGGCAGCATTGCTCACAGCCGTCCAGACGCATCCTGCGGCTGCCGTGACATTCACCGTGCCGCTGCCGCTGCCCCCAGACAGGTTTTGGCTGGTCGGACTGATCGTGAACGCGCAGCCACTGTCCTGACTGACCGCGAAAACCTGTCCCGCGATGAGCAAAGAGCCGTTGCGCGCCGCTCCGGTGTTTGTCGCGACGGTGAAACTCACCGCGCCGTTTCCGCTGCCTGTCGCGCCGGCATTGATCGTTATCCAACTGTCATTGCTTGCTGCCGTCCATGCGCAGCCATTTGGCGCGGTCACATTAACGCCGCCATTGCCGCCCGCCACGCTAAAAGACTGGCTAGCCGGACTGATCGCGTAACTGCACTGCAAAGCCGCCTGTGTGACGGTGAAAGTCTGCCCCGCCACTGTCAGCGCGCCCGTTCGCGGCGTCGTATTCGGATTGGCCGCCGCAACAAACGCCACCGAGCCATTGCCGGAACCGCTCGCGCCCGCCGCTATCGTCAGCCAGGGAGCGTTGCTCGCCGCCGTCCACGCGCATCCCGCGCCAGTGGTCACAGCAACAGTACCCGCGCCGCCTTCCGCACCGAGGTTTTGTCCGGCGGGAGCGATCGCAAAACCACAACCGCCACTTTGCGTGATAGTGAAACTCTGCCCGGCGACAACCACCGTTCCGCTGCGAGCGGCACCGGTGTTGGTGGCAACGACAAAGTTCACAGCGCCGTTGCCGCTGCCGCTTGCGGCATTTGCGGTCGTCACCCAGGGAACGCTGGATTCCGCAGCCCAAGCGCAACCAGCCGCCGCCGTTACGCTAAATGCCGCAGTTCCTCCACCGGCGGCAAAGGAAGTGCCGCCACTCGCCGTCACGTTGAAAGAACAGTTCGTGGCGATGCCGGCGGCGTTCAGGCTCAAGGTGTAACTGCCCAAAGCGGCATCGTAAGCGCGCGCCTCAATCACATAAGTTCCGGTGAACGGGAGAATAAAAAAGCCGTTGTCCTCCGGAATTCGCGAATTGGCTCCGTCTCCGCCGTCATCGTCGAAGGTCGTAATCAATCCATTCGGCCCATAGAGAATCAGCAGTGTGTCGAGATTCGTGGAAGCCATCGAAATTTCCACTCGCTGCCCGATTTGACCGCTGAAGGTATAAAGGTCGGCGTAACGCTCGCCGTCGAAGAACGACCGGCAATCGCCCGCAGCTAGATTGCCGTTGACCGTTTGCGGAATGCTGAGCGCGACAGGCGTACAAGCGCCACTGCTGCCTCCCTGAATCACTGGCCGATAGTTTCGATCTATTTTCAGCGGCGTCAGCCGAGGCTTGGCGTCCGTATTCGCATTGACGTTGAATCGAATCGTATAGCCGCTTCCGTCGCTGCCTTGATAAGTCAGATTGTTGACCCAATCCACGAAGCTGAAAGTCCACGAACCGCAATCATTCAAGGTGATGTTGGTGTTGAAAGAGCCGCTTCCGCCTGACGCCGGAACATACACCTGACCCGGCGTGACAAAAGCATCGCAGGCCAATCCATCCGTTGCCTCCGACAAGCTGAGCGCGTAATTGCCCGTGCGGTCGGAACCGAAATGGCGCACTTCCACAAGGTACGTCCCCGTGAACGGCAGCGCGAAAAAAGCGCCGCCAGGCGGAATCTGCGAATTGGAACCGCCGCCCGCGAAATCATCATTGACGAAGATAGAGGCGTCCGGATTGACCAGCGTCAAGACCGTGTCGAAAGCGGATGAAGTCAGTGAAATTCGCACCCGCTGGCCAAGCCGCCCAGTAAACCAATACCGGTCGGCATAAGCGCCGGAGGCAACGATCCCGCGACAGTCAGTGGTGCTGAGTGTCCCATTGACAGTGCTGGGAAAACTGAGCTGCGTCAATGTACAACTGCTCGCATTGCCCGCCTGCGTAATCAACACGTATTGCCCGGCAATGAGCACAGCGCCGGCGCGGCTGACGGCACTCGTATTGGCCAGCACCGAAAAACTGACCGAGCCATTGCCGCTGCCTGTTGATGCGCTATCAATCGCGATCCAGTCGTTATACAGCGTTTGCACCGTCCAATTGCAGCCGCCGCCCGCCGCGACAGAAATCGTTCCCGTCCCGGCACCGGCGTCAAAGGAGCGAAAAGTCGGCGTCACCGCGTAACTGCAATTGGTTTGCGAAACCGTGAACGGCAAAGCGTTCGACACGCCGCCATTGGCTCCTGGCCCGGCGACCGTCACATTGGCCACGCCCGCATCGGCCACGTCGGCGGCTGAAATCTGCGCGGTCAGTTGCGTCGTGCTGACAAAATTCGTCGCGCGCGCCGCGCCGTTCCAACGCACCTGAGCGCCGCTGACGAAATTCGCTCCATTGACCGTCAGCGTAAAGCCCGCGCTGCCCACTTGAGCCGAGTTCGGACTCAAAACCGTCAACGTCGGAGCGGGAACAGGCTGGGCTGTAATGGTGAACGTCAGCGGACCGGATACATTCCCGTTCGAGTTATCCACAGTCACTTGCGCGGTTCCCGCCGTCGCAATGTCAGTCGCTGGAATTTGCGCCGTCAAAAGCGTAGTTGATCCGAACGTCGTTTGCCGCGCGCTGCCGTTCCAACGCACTTGCGCGCCGCTCGCGAAGTTCGTTCCCACTAACGTCAGCGTGAAAGCCGCGCCGCCCGCCTGCGTCGAATTAGGAACCAGTGTTGCCAAAGTCGGCGTCAGTTGTGGCGCGTTGATGGCGAAGCTCGCCGCATTGGACACGTTTCCATTTGGATTAACGACGGTCACTTGTGCGGTTCCTACGGTGGCGATGTCCGAAGCCGGAATTTGTGCGGTCAGTAACGTTGCCGAACCAAAAGTGGTCTGCCGCGCGCTGCCATTCCAACGCACCTGCGCACCGCTCGCGAAATTGCTGCCGCTCACCGTCAGCGTAAAGCCTGCGCCTGCCGCCGTGGCCGTGGCCGGATTGAGCGCGCTGATGAACGGCGCATTCGGATCGGCGGGCGCGACGGTCAAACTGGCCGTCGCCAGATTGTTCAGCAAATCGCTTTCGCCCGCGCCCGCGCCCGCGCTGGCCGTGTTGCGCACCACGCCGCTGACGCCGGCATTTACCTTGGCCCGCAGCGTAATCGTGGCCGAAGCGCCTGCCGCCAACGAAGCAAACGTCACCGTGCGATTGTTGCCCGCGCCGCCGCAAACACCGCCGCCTGTCGCCTCGCACGAAGTCAACGTCACCTGGCTCGGCAAGGCGTCAGTCACCGTCACAGCAAAAGCCGCGTCCTGCCCCATGTTGGTGACGTTCAAGGTGAAGCTCACATCGTCCCCCGGACGGACTTGCGCGGGCGTGACGGTTTGCGTCAAAGCCAGATCAACGCGCGGCGGCGTGTTGACGACAATCGTCGCCGTCTCGCTGCTCACCGTGCCGCAGGCGTTGCTGACCAGCACCCAATAACTTTCCGCCGCGTTGATCGCACCGGTGGTGTAACTGGCGCGCGTCGCTCCCGGAATGGGGTTGGCCGTGTCGCCGCTCAAACCGCGATACCATTGATAAGCCAGCGCCGACGCGGAAGTCGCAGTCACTTGCAATTGCGCCGTCTGCCCGGCGGAAACCACCCGCCCGACAGGTTGCCCTGTCACGTTTGGCTGACAACGCGGATCGCTGCTCAGCTTGCTCAGGAACACTCCGCCCTTGATCGTTCCGGCAATCAGATCGTCTCCGTTGAGCGTCAAGGCCGTCGCGAAAGTGTCTGTCAATCCGGCGTTGATCTGTTCCCAGGTCGCGCCGTCATCGCTGGTGCGAAACACGCCGTAAACGCTGCCGGCAAAGACCAGCGCGCCGTTCGTCGCCATCGCCCGCACGTTCAGATTGGCGGGAATCCGGTTGTTGACCTGCGCCCAACTGAATCCGCCGTCATCCGAGCGGTAAATGCCGCGATCATCCGTGCCCGCGAAAATGCGCGCATTGCTGCCGCCCACGATCAGAGCATTGACCGCTGCCGGCAGCCCCGTCGCCGCCGTCCACGTGCCGCCATTGTTCAGAGAATAAAACACGCCGCCGCTCGTCCCGGCCAGCAACGTTCCGCCGTCCCGGCTCACGCCAAGCGAAAGCACGCGCTGGCCGCCGAGCGAGCCAGTGGCTTGCCAGCTCA
>CAZRXE010000922.1:0-1532 GCA_964603695.1 uncultured Heliomicrobium sp. | reverse complement strand
CGGCGACGGCATCGGCCCGGAAATTATGGCCGCGACGCTCGACATCATTCAGGCCGCAGGCGCGCGCATTGACATCGAAACCATCGAAATCGGCGAGAAGGTTTACCTCTCCGGCAACGCCGCTGGCATCGCGCCCGAAGCGTATGAATCGCTGCGCCGCACGAAAGTGTTTTTGAAAGCACCGATCACGACTCCGCAAGGCGGCGGCTACAAATCGCTGAACGTAACGATTCGCAAGACGTTCGGCCAATTCGCCAACATTCGCCCGTGCGTCGCCTATCATCCGTTCATTGACACGAAACATCCCGGCATGGATGTCGTCATCGTCCGTGAAAACGAAGAGGATACCTACGCCGGCATCGAATATCGCCAGACACAACAGGTCGAGCAATGCTTGAAGCTGATTTCGCGGCCCGGCTCGGAAAAGATTGTGCGCTATGCGTTCGAGTACGCACGCAATTACAACCGCAAGAAAGTCACCTGCTTCATCAAAGACAACATCATGAAGCAGACCGATGGCCTGTTCCATCGCGTGTTTGATGAAATCGCGCCCGAATATCCCGACATCACTGCCGAACACTGGATCGTAGACATCGGTGCGGCAAAGATGGCCGATACACCCGAAGCCTTTGACGTGATCGTGATGCCGAATTTGTACGGCGACATTCTCTCTGACGTAGCCGCACAAATCGCTGGTTCGGTCGGCCTCGCCGGTTCCGCGAACATCGGCGAAAACGTAGCCATGTTTGAAGCGATTCACGGTTCTGCGCCGCGTCGTGCCAATCAAAACTTAGCGAATCCGTCGGGCTTGTTCCTCGGCGCGATCCTGATGCTTGTGCATATTGGTCAACCCGACGTCGCCGCACTCGCACACAATGCGTGGATGAAGACGATTGAAGACGGCATTCACACCTACGACATTTACACCGAAGGCGTGAGCAAAGAAAAAGTCGGCACCAAAGAATTTGCTCAAGCCGTCGTTGCGCGCCTCGGACAAATGCCGGAGAAGCTGAAACCCGCCGCATACAAAGCCGCCGATTTATCGAAGCTCGGTCAAACGAGCACGCCTGTTTTGCAGCAGAAAGATTTGGTCGGCGTGGATGTGTACCTAGATTGGAGCGCAGGTTCCGCGAACGACTTGGCTGCGATTTTGGAGAAGACAAATGGCGACGAAATCAAGCTCGCGTCGCTCAACAATCGCGGCACGAAAGTCTGGCCGGACGGTTCGCCCGAAACGTTCTGCTCCGATCATTGGCGTTGCCGGTTCTTAGGCAAAGACGGCATCCATCATCGGCAAATCACCAACCTGCTGAACCGCGTTTCCGAAGCGGGACTCGATTTCATCAAGGTCGAGAACCTGTACAACTTCGACGGCAAAGCGGGCTACTCCGTATAAATCAAAAGGCAAAAGGCAAAAGGTCGGCACTTTCTTTCTTCTATCGAGATAGAAGAATGGTCTTCCGCCCTTTTTACTGTTGATATTTGCCTTGTGCGTTTTGATTTATACGGAGTAGCCCGCTTTGCCGTCGAAG
>CAZRXE010000921.1:0-7972 GCA_964603695.1 uncultured Heliomicrobium sp. | reverse complement strand
CGCAAGCTACAGCGACTGCGGACGACCGGCGCAACCAGGCGCGAATTTCAAACTCAACGACGCCGGTACGTTCAAAGTGAAGATCAAATTGTTTCGGCAAATTGTTTCGGGCTGATTTCGATCATCAGCTTAGATCGGCTTTGTCCAAACTCCTGTTAAAATCGTCAAAATTTCGCGTAAGTTTTATCGGCGGGGAAATCGTATTTGATGACATCCGTGACTTCCTGGCCGCCGGCGTTTTTCTTGGCTCGCCGACCTGTCCAATAAACGCGGGGCGAACCGATGGCTTCGCCACCAGGGCTGCGTTCGTATTTGACTTCAAACACGCCGTACTGTCGTTTACCGGCGATGCCTGGACCGGGTTTTCCGGCATCGGTTCCAAGACTATAAATAGGACCGCCTTTTTCGCTCGGCTTGCTTTCCAGCGCGGCGGCGTGGAAGACAGGGAAACCGCCCTTGCCGCCTTCCGCATAACCGCTGTGCGAGCCGTCGTCAATTCCAAGCATGTGCGCATCGCCGCTAATCATGCACAAATTCCGAACCGCGTTGTCTTTGATGAAGGTCGCCAGTTCTTTACGTTCATCGGCGTAACCCGCCCAGTAATCTTCTTTGGCTTCCGCCGGGCCGATCCAGGGAATGGAGTTCGCCCAGACCGTCAGGTCGAAGCTTTTGCCGACGATGAATTGATCCTTGAGCCATCTTTTTTGATTCGTCCCCAGCACGGTTTTTCCAGAAGTGCCGGAACCTTTACGTGGCGATTTATTGAAGCGCGAGTCGGTCAGCAGAAAGAGTACACGGCCAACGGCGAAGGATTGATAAATGCCGTCAGCGGCGTTCACGAAATCGTAGTGCGGGACGTAAACGTCGTAAGCGTCGCGCGCGAATCGTGCCGCCACGCGATTCTTTTCGTCACCGCCCTCTTTGTTATTGCCCAAAAAGTCGTGATCGTCCCAGCAGTACGCAATGGGCAGGTTGCGAAAGAGCGCCCCAGGCTCCGGGCGTTCTAACATCCAATCATATTTGTCCAGCCGCTTTTTCAATTCCTCGTCGCCAACATTGCCGTAATGCAGATCGCCCAGGTGGAAGAAAAAGAGCAGGTCTTTTTCCTGCGCCAGCGCCAGGAATCCTTCCGGGTCTGGGAAACCGGCTCCGAACTGGTCATTCCCCGAACAGGAGGCGCAGGCAAAGCGAAAATCCGCCTTGCTGTCTGCCTTGGGAAAGGTTCGGAACCGCCCGATTTTGTTACCTTGATCCAACACACCGTCGAGTTCCAGCCCGTAGTGATACTGTGTGTTAGGCGTCAGTCCCTTGAGGCGGAACGTAATGATTTTCGGCCTGTAATCCTTTTCCGGATCAGACCAGATGTAAGTTGTAGGATAGAACGACGGGTTGAGCGTTAAAGCGGCATTTTCGGCGATTACGATCCGAGCGGCCATCACGCCGCTCATGACGCTCGCTTTGATGGTTGCGTTGGAATCGGAAACCGCGCCCACCCAAGGGCCAGCGTTAATTCGCGTATGACTGTTCATCAAAGTCAAACTCCTTTCTTGAAACTGCCTTGCCAAAGGTGAAAACCGTGAAGGTTAATGCTTCTTTCTCCGGTTTTGATTTATTTCCGAGTGACTGTCGGATGATAACACTCTCTTTCTTCCGTGCCGCACCGCGATTATCGTAGTGGGCCTGTCCGGCGCTTGACTTCAACTCCTGGTTTCAAGGATTGTCGGCAGACGAACTTTCCTGAAAGTTTTGAACACGCAGGTGGCCGTTGACGAATGAACGGCGGCTTTCATTTGCGAATATTCCAATGCTATGGCGCTTTTACTCCTTGCCGTCACAAAACTGTTTCTGGCGCTGGTTCCGACCGGCGAACTCCCGCCCGCGCTTTCGCCTTATGAAATCTTGAAACTGGTAGGGTTTGCCACCGGCGCAGCGCTGCATTTGTATTTGTGCTGGATGATTCTCAGCCGTTACGGCATTCGTCAGGTCGAACGCACTTTGCTCGGCTTGGGACTCAGCATTGGCTTTTGGCATTTGGGAAATTTCGCAACGGCTATTTATGAAATGCTGGACGTGACCGGCATCGAAGCTTGGCGGAAGGTGTCGGATTCCCTGGCTTATGTTGCGCTGGCATTTTTGCCGCCGTTGCTGGCGCACGCGCATTTGCGCATCTGGGCACGCTTTGACAACCGCGCTCCGCGCAAACTTTTCAAACCCTTTGCCGCGTTCGGTTATGTGCCGCTTGTGAGCTTGCCGTGGGTGATTTTCAAACTCTGGCAGGGCGATTACGCGCCGCCGATGGAAAAACTGTCGGTGCTGTTGCTGCCATTCATTTTGTGGATCGTGGCGATTTTCGGCGAGTGCGCGTTGATTGACTGGCGCTTGTCGCGGCTATGGCAATCGGCGCGTGAACGCAGGTTTTTCGAAGTCTTCGGCGGAACGCTCGCTGCCATCGGCGTGCTGTTTTTGCTGACTTATGTTTTCGGCGCGCGAGATTTGCGCGGGCTGGGAAAATATTTCGATCTGATTGCCAAACTCTCTTCGCTCGCACCGACGGCGATTGTGGCTTATTACATTTATCGTTACCGCTACCTGGAACTGGTCATTCGTCAAAGCTTCGTTTACGCAGTGCTGGCCGTGGCGGTGATGATGGTTTACCTCTACGGCATTCGGCGGCTGGGCATTTTTCTGAGCGCGCGCTACGACCTGCGCGCGGATGTTTTTGAAGCCCTGCTGATTCTGCTGGTTTTGTTTTTGTCCGGGCCGCTCAGGCGTGTGGTTGAACATTACCTGCAAAAACTCTTCGCCCGCGAAGTCGGTTTGTACCGCGATTTGGTGGCGCAGGTCGGCGCGGCAGCTTCGAGTTACGGCGAACTGGCGCACTTTGTTGAATTCGCCGAGCGCCGTTTGCGCGAAGCCTTGACGCTGGAAGAAATTAAAATCATTCCGCGTAGTCAGGCTGATGTCGCGCAGGAAGAAGCCTGTCGCGCTGCCGAAGCCGGGCAACTTACCGAACTTGAACAAATGCCGCTGCTCGAACCGCTGGATGCGCTGGCCTGTTATGCGCTCTGGCGCGAAGGCCGCGTCGTGGGCTTGCTGCTGGTGCGCGGCAATCCGCAATTGCTGACTTCGGAAAAACGCGAAGTCCTCACGGTGCTGGCCGGTCACATTGCCGTCGCCGTTGAAAACTGCCAACTGCTGGAAGAAAAAGTAAAACTCGAACGCGAACTGGCCGAACACGAACGCCTGGCGTCACTTGGCCAAATGGCGGCCGCTGTCGCGCACGAAGTTAAAAACCCGCTGAGCGCCATCAAATCAATCACGCAGGTGATGCGCGAAGACGAAGAAGTCAGCCGCGAATACGGCCGCGACCTTGATTTGATTACCGGAGAAGTTGATCGCCTGAGCCGCAGCGTTTCTCAATTGCTCAGCTTTTCGCGGCGTTCAGCCGCAGGGGTTGCCGTTGCCGCTCCGCCTGCTAACTTAAGCGATATCGTCTCCAACGTGCTGGCGCTGACGCGCGCCGAAGCCGAACCGCGCTTGATGAAAATAAAAGTTGATCTGCAAGCCGATCCGAAATTTGATGGCGAACGCGCCGCTGCGCTGAAAGAGGTTTTGCTCAATCTGACGCTCAACGCGATTCAGGCCATCCCGCTTGAAGGCGAAGTCCGCATCGAAAGCGCCTCAAATGGCGATGACCAATTAAAACTCTCTGTCACTGACAGCGGCGCGGGGATTCCATTAGAAATTCAAGGCAAAATTTTTGAGCCGTTTTTTACCACCAAACAGCGCGGCACGGGCTTGGGACTGGCCATTGTTGCGCGTCGCGTGCGAGAAATGGCGGGGGAAATTAGAGTGGCGAACATTGCAGAAGGCAAAAGTGAGACGCGTTTTGACATCCTGATTCCGTCTTCCGCATTTTCGGGTAACGACGTTTGATTGGTTGAACATTAGCGTCACATCGTTATAGTTGGCCAAACATTCAATTTTTGCGGCACCATTTTTGGCTGAAAAATTCAACAAGAGGAACCACGTATGGCAGTCACCGCTATTCCCAGAGAAGTACGACTTGTTTACCCGGATTCAGACGGAGAGCCTATGGCCGAAAACACGATCCAATACCATTACATTGTTACGATCCACGCCGGACTGGCAGCTCTTTTCAGCGAAGCCCCGGAGGTGTTTGTGGCGGCGGATTTATTTTGGTACCCGGTTCAGGGACGACCGGACATTTGCATCGCGCCGGATGTGATGGTCGCTTTCGGAAGACCGAAAGGCGACAGAGGCTCTTACAAACAATGGGAAGAGAACGGCGTTGCGCCCCAGGTCGCATTTGAAATCCTCTCGCCCGGCAACACTGCCACCGAGATGAAGAAGAAGCGAAAATTCTTCGATGATTACGGCGTTCAGGAATATTACGAATATGATCCGGACAGCGGCACGCTGGATGCTTGGTTGCGCAACGGAGATTTCTTCCGGCTGACCAACATCACTGATGAATGGACAAGCCCGCGACTTGGCGTCAGGTTTAGGTTGGAGGAATCGGGAGAGTTAAGCGTTTTCCGCCCTGACGGCAGGAAATTCCTGGACCCGGTTGAAGAAATTGCACGCGCCGAACAAGCGGAGAGCCGTGCCGAACAAGCGGAAAGCCGCGCCGAACAAGCGGAAAGCCGCGCTGATCGGCTAGCTGCCAAGTTGCGCGAACTTGGCATTGATCCAAACGAAAATTATGGCTGAGCCGAAAATTCTGATTATTGATGATGAAGAAGCCGCGCGCTACGGAATGGCGCGCGCATTGAAAAACTATTCCGTCGCTGAAGCCGGCAGCGTGGACGAAGCGCGGCGCGCAATTGCGAATGCGCGACCGGACTTGATGTTGCTCGACATCAATCTGCCCGGCGTGAGCGGCCTGGATTATTTGCGCGAACTTTCCGCCACGGAAAATCCGCCGCCGGTGGTGATGATTACCGCGCACGGCAACGAGCGCACCGCCGTCGAAGCCGTCAAGGCCGGCGCTTACGATTATCTGGCCAAGCCATTTGAAGTGGATGAACTGCGGCTGGTGGTCAAAAACGCGCTCGAAACTTCGGGCTTGCGGCAAGAAAACGAACGGCTCAAGGCCGAACTGAAAGCGGTGCGCGGCGTCGGCGATTTGCTTGGTGCCAGCGACCGCATGCGACGCATTTACGATCTCATCAACAAAGTCGCCGCCACGGATGTGACCGTGCTTATTCACGGCGAATCCGGCACGGGCAAAGAGCTTGTCGCGCGCGCCATTCACGAACAGTCCGCTCACAGGCGCGGCGATTTTATTGCGATGAACTGTGCCGCGCTGCCCAGCGAATTGATTGAATCGGAACTCTTCGGCCACGAAAAAGGCGCTTTCACAGGCGCGGCTGGACAGCGCAAAGGCAAGTTCGAGTTAGCCAATGGCGGCACGATCTTTCTGGACGAAATCGGCGATATGAGTTTGCCCACGCAAGCCAAGCTGTTGCGCGTGCTGGAAGAGCGCAAAGTCGAACGGCTGGGCGGTTCGTATTCGATTCCCGTGGACGTGCGAGTGGTCAGCGCCACTAATCGCGATTTGGTCAAAGCCGTCGCTGACGACAAGTTTCGCGCAGACCTTTATTACCGCTTGCGCGTCGTGCAAATGGATTTACCGCCCTTGCGCGACCGCCGCGAAGACATTCCGCTGCTGGCCGAAAGCTTTCTGCAAACTTACGGCAAACGCTACGGCTTGAAATGCTCTGAAATCAGCGCCGACGCCATGAAACGGCTGCTGGCTTACGATTGGCCGGGCAATGTCCGCGAACTGCGCAATGCCATTGAACGCAGCGTGGTGCTGGCCGATGGCAAATCCTTGAAGTCCGACGATCTGCCCGAAGAAATCAAATCGGCCAAACCCGCGCCTTCCAAAAGCGTCAGCTTCGGGCGCGAACCGCAAGCGCCTGCCGTTGACGCCTCCATGCTTCAAGTTCCTTTCCTCGACGATTTCCGCGAAGCCCGCCGCGAATTCGAGCGCGCCTACATCGAACGCTGCCTGATCGAAACCGGTGGCAACGTCACCCGCGCCGCCGAAAAAGTCGGTATGCACCGCCAAAGCCTCCAACAAAAGCTCAAGGATTTGGGCCTGACCCGCCGTTATGTGCTGACAGAAGACCTGCAAGATTCGGATGACGAGTGAAAGATCATTCCGACAGCGATTGAGGCCGCCTGGGTACGTATCGCCTCCGGCGTGAGTGCTTCGAGGAACGGACTTTTCCTTTTAATCTCTACACTTGCCACGGCCCGCAGGCTGGAAGCCGTGCGTACCCAGCGCGTGGCATCACCTTTGCCAAAGCCAATTCCGCAACCGTTGAAACTTGAAATCTTGCGCCGAATGCTTGCTGTGACCGGTTA
This sequence comes from uncultured Heliomicrobium sp., assembly GCA_964603695.1. GTDB lineage: Bacteria > Acidobacteriota > Blastocatellia > RBC074 > RBC074 > RBC074. The sequence goes on along the minus strand of CAZRXE010000921.1, from coordinate 1,576 downwards.
ATGTATGGCTTTCGGTTGGCGGCGACTTCGGCGCAAGGGTTTTTAAGCAGCAGTTAGGAGAGAGTCTGATGGACTGTTTGGTTTGTTTTATGATCGGACTGGCAGCATTCGTGATTGCTTTGGCGGTTGCGAGCGTGGTTACTTACGTGGCAATGATTGCAATGATAACTGTTATCAATGCCATTGATAGACAACTTGAAGTTTTGGCTACCTTTGAGAAATGAAAGCTGAAAAATGGCGGCTCTCATTGCTGCCAATTTATCTGGTTGTTTGTTGCTCTATTCTACCGCTTCACTCGTGGCTCAACGCGGAACCAACAAATCACAAACCGCTTGTGCGCCGCTTGGTCGTCATTCTCGATGGCGTGCCTTACGAAACCATCGCTGAATTGAAAGCCGAAGGTCGCTTTGCGCGGTTTCATTCACCGGCGCGAATGGTTTCGACGTTTCCTTCACTGACCAATCCGGCGATGGTGGAAATCCTTCATCACGACGATTCGCCTGGCTACGAAGACCATTATTACGACCGGGAACGCAACCGGCTGCTCGGCACAATTCAGGATCGGCTGCGCGGCGAGAAGTTTATTGCCGGGACATTTCGACAAACCTTTGATTATCACGCGGCGGCGTTTAATGGCGCGCTGGGTTATGTAGCCGCGCCGATTGGGACGGCAGCGATGGCGCAGCTTGATTTGGTGGAATTGCGCACGGCGTTCAACAAATCCGATGCGCCCTTGTTTGTCGGTTACATCGGCGAAACGGATTCTCTGGCGCATCTGGGCGGCAAAGAGCATTTGCAGGATTTTTTGCGAACCGTGGATCGCGCTCTCGAAGAGTTGATCGCCGAAGCCGAACGGCGCGGCGGCAAACTGGAAGTCGAAATGTTTTCCGATCACGGCAACCGCTTCGACAAATACAAACACGTCAGACTCAACGATGCTTTGGCGCGGGCGGGTTTCGTCACCGAAAAAAGCGTCAAGACCGAACGCAGTGTGGTGTTGCCGAAACATGGTTTGGTCGGCTCTTCGATGCTGTTCACGTTGACTGGAAATTACGCGCGCGTGGCCGAAGTCTGCGCCGCAACCGAAGGCGTGGATTTTGCGGCGTATACTTCGGGCGAGAATGCCATTGAGTTGGTCAGCCGGCGCGGGCGCGCTCGTGTGATTCGTGAAGGCGAGCGGTTCAAATATGAAGCCTTGAGCGGCGATCCGCTGGCACTCAGCTCAATCATCAAAGAAATGACCGCGCGTGGCCAGATGGACGAAAACGGTTTTGCCGACGCCGACGCCTGGTGGCAGGCGACGCACGATCAAGGTTATGTGGATCCACTGCGAAGGCTATTTGACGGATTCGGCAAACACATCAAAAACCGCGCCGACGTGATTGTCAGTTACGAAGACGGTTATTTGCTCGGCAGTCCGCTGCTGACATTTCTGGCCGAAATGCGCGCCACGCACGGCAATCTGAAGCGCGGCGAAACCGAAGGCTTTGCGATGTCCACGTGGCAGGAATTGAGCGCGGCGGTGCGCGGTTATGAATTGAATCGGATTTTCGCGCTGGATCAACGAAAGGGCGCG
>CAZRXE010000920.1:0-2560 GCA_964603695.1 uncultured Heliomicrobium sp. | reverse complement strand
GGCCTGGCGTACGCAGCAAATGGCTCAACCGACGACCTTGCCGCCGCCCGCCCGACAACAATTGCTGGATGTGCGCGAAGCCGTCTGGCGCGCTTATTTCACCAACGATCAGGCCACGCTGAACAAACTGGTTCCGGCGGACACCATCGTGCTGGAAGGTTCACTGGAAAAACCCTTCGTCAAAAAACCGGAGATTTTGGAATCCGCCAAACAAGGCGCGCAGCGCGGCCAGAAACTCATCCGGCTGGAATTCCCAAAAACCGAAATTCAGGTTTACGGCTTGACGGCGATCCTCTACACCACGTATCTGTTTGAATTGGAAAACCCGCAAGGCCAGCGTCGCACCAGCACCGGGCGTGCAACGGAAATCTTCGTTCGACGCGATGGCGGATGGGTGAATCCTGGTTGGCACATGTCGCCAATCCCACAAAATTAAACCAAGGAAGCCGGAAATGAGCGCAAAATTCAAAAACGCCTGGCCGTATCAAAAAGACGCCCTGAACCTGCCTGTTGCCAACGTCGAAAGCGCATTGCCGTTTTATGAAACGGTGATGGGCTTTCGACTCGTTGCGCGCGGCAACACGCCGCATCACTCCGCGATTCTCAGCCGGGACGATGTTCAAATAGGGTTGGCTGAAAACGGGGGCGACCCGACGCAGGACGGCTGCTTTTTTGAAGTGGACGATGTCGAAGCCGCCTTCGCCGAATTGAAAGCCAACGGGCTGGCCAACGCGCGCGCCGATTTCCGCATTGACCATCACGGCGACACCGCCTGGAAAGTCTTTTTCGTCATCGCTCCGGACGGGCTTTGTTACTGCCTGGGGCAGCGGCAAAACAAAGCCTGAACGAAATGCCGTTGCGTTGCGCATCGAGTCTATTTCAGATTGCGCGGCTGTGTTATATGTGCGGCCACGCGAACATCACGTTTTCTGATTTCAGACAGACCGCATGACGATTGGGTTATGAACCGACTTTTTCCGGCTTGGTTGAACAAGGGTTTGGTTTGCGCGCTGCCGTTGCTGTTCTGCGGCGTGGCGCTTTCGACGGGAAGTCCAACGCAAAATTCAAAATGGGCGGCCTCGTGGGCGGCTTCGGCGCACGGGCCTTACCCGGCGGGCAATGCTTCGGCGCAGCCTGTTCTGCAATTCGCCATCGAATCCGCTGAAACCGGCGCGACGGACCAAAGCTTCCGCTTGGTGATTCGCCCGAGCTTATGGGGCGACAGCGGGCGGTTGCGATTTTCAAACGCTTTCGGCACGCGCCCGGTGACGTTCGATGATGTGTTCATCGGTCTGCAAAGCAGCGCGGGCAACGTCGCCGCCGGAACCAATCGCCGCGTTCTGTTCGGCGGCAAACACAGCTTGACGATTCCGCCGGGGCAGACGATTTACAGCGATGCCGTCAATCTGAGCTTCGTCAAAAAAGCCGACGATCCGCTGCTTGTCGGACGCAAACTCGCCGTCAGCTTCCACGTCGCGGGCAGCAGCGGGCCGAAGACCTGGCACGCCAAGGCCCTGCAAACCTCTTATCTGACGGCTCAGCGCGCGGGCAGCCACGGCGCGGAAGAAAGCGACGCCGCTTTTCCTTACACAACGACTTCCTGGTATTTCCTCGACGCCTTTGAAGTAATGGCGTCGGCGGACACAGCCGTCATTGCCTGCTTCGGCGATTCGATCACGGATGGAACGCTTTCGACGTTGAACGGTGACGACCGCTGGCCGGACGTACTCTCGCGCCGTTTGCAGGCGGTTTATGGCAATCGTGTTTCCGTCATCAACGCGGGTATCGGCGGCAATCAAATTCTAGGTCCGGCCCGGTATTCCGCCGCCGCGCCGGTTGCGGGCGGCCCGTCGGCGTTGGAGCGGCTCGAACGCGACGCGCTCAGTTTGTCCGGCATCACGCATCTGATCTGGCTGGAAGGCATCAACGATCTTTCGCGCGGGGCGACCGCCGAAGCAGTCATCGCCGGCATGCGGGAATTCACGCAACGGGTTCGCGAGCGAAAAATCAAAATCATCGGCGCGACGCTCACCTCCGGTTTGGGAAACACTGGCGATGCCGGCACTGTTTCCGTCAACGAACGCCGTCTGGTCATCAACAACTTCATTCGCACCGGCAATCTGTTCGACGGCGTGGCGGATTTCGACGCAGCGACGATTGATGCCACAACCGGCGGCTTGCGCGCGGAGTTTCAACCCAACAGCACCATCGGCGGAGCAGGCGATAAATTGCATCCGAACCGCGCCGGCTATCAGGCCCTGGCCAATGCCATTGATTTGAAGTGGTTGATGCCGGCCCGCGGTAAAAAATAATCACACAACTTTTGGAGGACTTGATGGCCGAGCCAAAAACTAAACTGACGGAAGCGTCAGTGGAAGACTTTCTCAACGCGATCAAAGATGAACAAACCCGGCAGGATTGTTTCGCCGTTGTCGAACTGATGCGAAAGATCACCAAAGCCGAACCCAAAATGTGGGGAACCAGCATTGTCGGCTTTGGCACTTATCATTACGTTTACGCCAGCGGAAAGGAAGGCGATTGGCCGCTGACAGGCTTTTCT
>CAZRXE010000919.1:0-2586 GCA_964603695.1 uncultured Heliomicrobium sp. | reverse complement strand
GCCGCTATCCGCTGCCAATTGCCAAAGCGCAGGAAGCCTTGATCGAAAGCGGTCTGGTGGACGGCACGAATTTGCTGGTGATGGACATGGACATGTGCGTGCGTTGCGGCAATTGTTCAATGGCCTGCCATCAAATGCACGGACGTTCGCGCCTGCTGCGCCGCGGCGTGCACGTTACGCGCCCGGTTTCCTTGCAGCCAAAATCCGATTTCCAAAGTCTGCTGTCACCGTCGGTCTGCATGCACTGCCAGGACCCTGAATGCCTGACAGGCTGCCCGACCGGCGCGATTGGCCGTTTCCCCGGTGGACAGGTGGATATTGATCCGAAAAACTGCATTGGCTGCGGCGACTGCGCCACTCAATGTCCTTACAACGCCATCACGATGGTTCCACGCAAATCCACCAAACTCGAAGTCGGCGTGCAAGGCTGGAAAGGCTGGTTTGAACTCAAACCCGATCCGCTGCCGCCCGGCGTGGAAACCACTGAAGATTTGCTGGCCGTCAAATGCAATCTTTGCCAGGGCACAACTCTGAATCCTCCGGGAGCGAAACGCCGCGCTTACAGTTGCGAGGAAAACTGTCCGACCGGCGCGCTGCTGCGCGTTGATCCGCACACTTACTTCGCCGAAATCAAAAACGTCGAAGGCACAATCTTCCGCGATCAAACGCACGTCGTCGCCCGCCACACTTCGCACAAGGATTTCGGCAAACGTCTGGCGCACGCGCTGGGCCTGGGCGCGACGGTGATTTTGACGCTGCTGACCATTCTGGGCATGTCCCGTTACGGTTTGGAACAACCTCTGCTCGGCTCCTGGCTGGACATTCGCTGGCTGACGGGCATCGTCGGTTTGCTGGGCATCATCGGCGTGATGGCCTATCCGATTCGTCGGCAACGGTATCAAAAACGTTCCGGCCCACTACGCTACTGGATGCTGGCGCACAGCTATCTGGGCGTAATTGCAGGCATTTTGATCCTGCTGCACGGCGGCACTGAATCCGGCGGCGCGTTGACCACCGCCCTCATGATTTCTTTTGACCTGGTGATTTTGACCGGTCTGTTTGGCATTCTGATTTATTACTTCGCGCCGCGCATGCTGACCAAGATCGAAGGTCAGCCCTTGTTGCACGAAGACCTGACCCAACGCCGCGCCGAATTGCGCGAAGAATTGGGCACCACAATGGCCGCCGCCGCGCCTCCTGTACGCACGGCCATTCAACAGCAGGTCATCCCGCGAATCCTGTCGTTCAGCTTCCTGACCCGACAGTACCTGAAACGCGAGACTCTGGACGAAATGCTTTCCAGCGTCACCGCCGATTTCAAACAAAACATGCTGGGCCTGAACGAAGCCGAAAAGGGCAAATTCGTCAAAGCCATTGAAGCCGCTGCGACTTTGCGCCGCGTGGACGCGCTAATTTACCTGCATCAATTGCTGAAAATGTGGCTTGCGCCGCATGTGCTGGTGACTTCCCTGATGCTGGCGCTGATGCTGGTTCACATTATTCAAGTGGTGTACTTCCTTGCTCGCTAGCTGACACCAACCACCAAACTCTATGAACAAATTCGTCATCATCCGCAAAGACCTGAACCTGGATCCGGCCTTGGTCGAAAGTGAAGGGTTGACGATTGGGCGTTTGACAGGCAATGACCTGGTGCTCAATCACCCTACGGTTTCGCGCACGCACGCCGGCATTAAGGACATCGGCGGCGATTACTGGGTCTTCAATCTTTCCGAAGCCAACGGAACCACGCTCAACGGCGAACTGGCCGATCAAACGCCCCTGGCCGACGGCGACGTGATTCAGATCGGGCCGTTCTTCCTACATCCGAAATACGTGTCCGACGGGTTGATGCTGGAGGTCGAAATGACCGTCAAGCCGCTGCCTGTCGAAGCAACCGCCCCGCCCAAAGGCACAGGTTTGCTGCAAACGATGTCGCCCGAACAAGGTAAAACTGTGCGGCTCGACCCGAACCTGCTGGCGCAGTTGCAGCGCGACAAATCCACGCCCAAAGGCACGCGCAGGCTTTCCGGCACGGGCATGCTGACCAGTATGCTTAAGCCCGCCGACGAACAGGCGCTGAAAATCTTCTGGGACAAACGCAAACGCGAAGCCGGAAAACTGGCGACCGATTCGCCGCTCAAACCGAAAGTGAAGCGGCGGCTGGGCAAGGCGCAATTCAACTGGCTGCCGACGCGCGATTTGCAACGCCCCTGGCCGCGCGCCTTGTTCGGCTGGGCAACGCTGATCGTGACTGTGTTGTCGGTGACCGCGATGTTCGCCTTCAAGGACGCTTATTCGCCCGGCGCACTTTCCACCGCGCACGCGCGCGGCGATTTTTCGATCAAACCCGAAATCGCCACCAAAACGAATGCCGGTTCATGCACCACCTGCCATGCGGCGACAGCGGCGCTCAACGTCAACTGCGCCAGTTGCCACACCACCAACGCTTTTCACTCCGCTGTTTCGGAAAAACACATGAAAGCCGGCCTGAGTTGCCTGGCCTGCCACGCCGAACACCACGGGCGCGATTTCAAACCGGGGCTGGTGGCGAACGTAGCCTGCGTCGGCTGCCATCGCGACGGCAGC
>CAZRXE010000918.1:0-6974 GCA_964603695.1 uncultured Heliomicrobium sp. | reverse complement strand
CACGTTGGATGACGACCGCATTTATGTGCTGACGGAAAACGGCGATCTGGCTTGTTTGCGCGCGCAAAACGGCACGCCGGTCTGGCGCAAGAACATTTTGAAAGACTTCGGCGGCAGCAATCCGCACTGGCTCATCAGCGAATCGCCGCTGGTGGACGGCAACAAAGTCATAGTTTCGCCCGGCGGCAGAGACGCAGGCATCGTGGCGCTGGACAAAATGACCGGGCAGTTGCTCTGGAAAACCGCCGGTTTGAGCGATGAGGCGGCGTATTCGTCCTGCATCGCGGCGGACATCGGCGGCGTGCGGACGATCATGAACTTCACGTCGGGCGCTGCCGTGGGTGTTCGAGCGAGCGACGGCAAGGTTATGTGGCGTCACGCCAGCCCAGCCAATCGCACCGCCAATTGCGCCACGCCGGTTTTTGCCGACAACAAAGTCTTCTTTTCTTCAGCCTACGGCACGGGCGGCGCGCTGCTGGCTCTGAGCGCGCAGGGCGGCGACGTCAAATCGCAGGAAGTTTATTTCACCAAAGACATGATGAATCATCACGGCGGGATGGTACTGGTCAATGGTTACCTTTATGGTTTCTCAAACTCTGTGTTGACCTGCCTGGAATTCGCCACCGGCAAAAAGATGTGGTCGGCTCGCAGCGTCGGCAAAGGCTCGCTGACTTACGCCGACGGCATGCTTTATCTGTTCGGCGAAGACCACAAAGTCGGATTGGCCACGGCCACGCCCGAAGCCTACGTTGAACAGGGCAGCTTCTCGATTCAGGATTTGGGCAAACCGAGCTGGGCGCATCCGGTGGTGGCGGGCGGCAAACTTTACATCCGCAACCAAAACATGCTGACCGCTTACGACGTGAAGGGAAGATAAGGAGGCTGGATGTCCGCCATCGCGAAACGAAAATACACGCTCGAAGAGTACCTGGACTTGGAGAAAAATTCCGTGGAACGGTATGAGTACTTTGACGGCGAAGTCTTTGCGATGGCGGGCGGAAGTCTCAGCCATTCACGCATTGGCGGTAACGCTTATTCCACGCTTCAGTCCAAGTTGAAAGGCGGCAACTGCGAAGCATTCAATTCCGAGATGCGAATCAAAGTCCCCCAAGCGTTTCCTTATCGGTATCCGGATGCCTCGGTAGTTTGCGGCGAACCGATCTTTGAGGAAATCAGCGGACAAGTTATGTTGGTCAATCCCATCGTGATTGTCGAAGTTCTTTCGCCTTCCACCGCCACGTATGATCTCAAGGACAAGTTCATTGAGTACCAGTCAATTGATTCGTTCAAAGAGTACCTAATCATTTCCCAAGACAAGCCGCACGTCATTCACCATGTTCGACAATCGAAAAGAAAGTGGTTGCGAACGGACATTGAAGGTTTGGATGCGGAAGTCACGCTTGAATCCATCAATGTCACGCTGTCGCTGCGCGAAATTTACGAGCGCGTGAAGTTCGATTCCGCCAACACGGCAAACCAAATCAACAAATAAAATGTGGGAGGCTTGATGTCCGCTATCGCGAAACGCAAATACACGCTCGAAGAGTATTTGGAATTGGAGAAGAATTCCGAGGAACGATATGAGTACTTCGACGGCGAGGTCTTCGCGATGGCGGGCGGAAGCCTTAATCACGCGCTTCTTACTGGAAATGTTTATTCTGATTTGAAACTGAAGCTCAAAGGCGAGGCCTGCAAAGTGTTCAACTCCGAGATGCGCTTGAAAGTTCCAAAGGCGCTGCCCTATCGCTACCCGGATGTTTCAGTTGCTTGTGGTCCTTTGATCCTGGATGAAATTGATGGATTGGTAAGACTCGTCAATCCCATTCTGATCGTGGAGGTTCTTTCGCCAACTACCTCGACTTACGACCTCAAGGACAAATTTACGGAATACCAATCCATTGATTCATTTAAGGAGTACCTGATTGTTTCGCAAAATCGTCCGCAGGTGATTCAACATACCCGGCAAACTGGAAAAAGATGGTTGAGGACGGAAATAGAAGGATTGGATAGTTTTGTCATTCTCGACTCCGTCAATGTCAGTCTTGCGATGAAGGACATTTACGAGGATGTGGAATTTAACTCTGCCGACGGAGCTTATTGGAAATGAAACGACTGCTCGAATATCCACTGAAAGACGGCAGCTTGGTGCTGGTCGAAGTCGAAGAGCCGGAGCGCCCGTCAACCGCTGCCATTCGCGGCGTGCAGCTTTCTTCGCACGAAGTCGTCGAACGTGCCACGCAGACTTTTGAAGACGCGCTGGAGAAGGTCAAACCCGCCGCCGGCGCAATCATCGCCAAGCTGAAAGAATTGAAATCGCCGCCCGACCAAATCGGTCTGGAATTCGGCATCAAGTTCTCTGCCAAAGCCGGCGCAGTTATCGCTTCCGCCGACGCCGAAGCCAATTTCAAAGTTACACTGAGCTGGAAACGCGAGGCCTAAACTCCCCAATGCACTTTTGGATTTCCAAAGAAGGCGATGTTTCCATCCGCGAACAACTGACCGCGCAAATCAAGCTGGCCATTCTCAGTCAGGATTTGACGCCGGGGCAGAAATTGCCCAGCACGCGCGAACTGGCGCGGCGTTTCCAGATTCATTCCAACACGGTTAGCGCCGCTTACCGTGAATTGGCCGAACAGGGCTGGGTGGACATGCGCGCGGGCAGCGGCATTTACGTCCGCAAGTTTTCCCGCGAAACTGGCGTGGAAACGCAACTTGGTCTGGACAATCTGATCGTAGAGTTTTTGCAGGTCGCCCGCCGCAAAGGCTTTTCGCTGGCCGACATTCAATCGCGTATTCGGCATTGGCTGCGCTTGCAACCGCCGGATCATTTTCTGGTGATTGATCCGAATCCGGACTTTCGCGAAATCCTGATGGCTGAAATTCGCCAGGCGACGGGCTTTCGCGTGGTCGGCGCGAACTTTGAAGACTGCGCCAATCGCGCGATGCTGGTTGGCGCAATTCCTGTGGCGCTTTACGGTCATGCTGAAATGATCGCCGCTTCTTTGCCCCCGAAAATGGCCTATATGCTTATCCGCACGCGCTCGGTGGCCGAAACGCTCAAAGACGAAAAGGCTCCTACCGCCGAAGACCTGATCGTTGTCGCGTCGCGCTGGCCGGCATTTTTGCAATACGCGCGCTCGGTGTTGGCCGCTGTCAAAGTAGACCCGGACGCGCTCAGCTTTCGCGATACGCGCGAACCAGGCTGGCAAAAAGGTTTGCGCGCCGCCTCTTTCGTCATCACCGAAGCCGCCACTGCCGAACACATCCCGCCTGGCATCCGCGTCCGCACCTTCCAAGTCATCGCAGACCCATCGCTGGCCGAGCTTCGCGGCTACGTAGAACGCTTTCTAAATCAGAGCAAGTAAACCGCTGGGGGACACTGGGTACGCCGAGCTGGTGCTCGGCGTACCCAGTGCTTGAAATTAGGACGCTGGCAGAAGTGTCACAAGCTTTGTCGCCATTGCATTCTGCTCTCTGTACTCTGCGCCGTGCTGGTCAATGCGCTGTTGTGGTTTGCAGATTGCCCGGTGACAGTTTGACACGCGGTTTTGAACAAGGAACACGGTTCAGCGGCTGACAGATGGCGGATTCCGATGACACCGCCGCTTGTAGCGCGAAAGGGGACACAATGGTCGAACTCTTCTGGTTGATTATCATTGTCGGCGCGGTTGCGCTGATTGGCTACGGCATTTGGGTAGTGGTGGCGGCGATCTTTCGCGCGGTTTTCGGCGGAACGGAAACCAAGCCGGTGGCGTTGCAAACTCGTTGCGTGGCCTGTGGCGCGGCATTGCGTCTGGGCGATGACTTTTGTTCGGCGTGTGGGCGTCACCAGAATCTATCGGCGGAAATGAGTCTTCTGGCCGAACTTGCAGTTGCCGCGCGGCAACTGGATCGTCTGCTCAATCAAGGCAAGCTCAACGTGGTGGCGCATCGCGCCGCGATGAAAGCCATTAACGAAGAGCGTGAACGCCTGATCCGTCCGACACGTCCTGCTCCTACAGTGCAAACCCCGCCGCCCGTCGTTAAAACGGAACCAGCCACTCAGCCGACTCCGGCGCGACCAATCACTGCCGAACCTGTTCCCGCGTCCGAACCGCCGCCGGTGTTCAGTCGCGTCGAAGCCGTTATCCGGCACGAATCCGAACCGCCGATTCCCGCCGCGCCCGTACAGGTTGAACCGCGCCGTTCGCTGACTGAGATGCTGGAAACTTTCATGGAAGAAAGCAGCATTCGTTGGGGCGAATTGATTGGCGGATTGCTCATCATCGGTTGTTCGCTGGCGCTGGTCATCAGTTTGTGGTCGCAGATTACCGGCGTGCCGCTGTTGAAGTTTTCGGTTTTCGTCGGAATGACCGCCGGATTGTTTGGAATGGGTTTTTATAGCGCGCATCGTTGGCGATTGCCGACTACGAGCCGCGGCGCGCTGGTGATTTCAACCTTGCTGGTTCCGTTGAACTTTCTGGCGATGACGGCGTTTTCGCAAAGCTCCGCGCCTAACTCCGCAGTCATCCTTGTCGGGGAAGCGTTTGCGTTGGCGCTGTTTCTGTTCCTGGTTTATCAAGCAGGCAAAGTCATCACGCCGGGAAAGGCTTGGATGCTGGCGGGCGCAACACTTGCGCCTTCGTTCGCGATGTTGTCGGCCAAACATTGGCAAACGGCTTCAGCGCCGTTGTTGTTTTTAGGCATCGCGCCGTTGCTGGCTTACTGGGCCAGTACGGGCCTGATGCTGCGTGGTGTGGCGGACGACACTGAAGACAACGAGGCTGATCAAATGTTCACCTTGTTCGGCATCGTTTCGTTCGCAGTGTTGTCGCCGGTGGGATTGTTGTTGCTCAAATCAGGAAGCCTGACCAATTCGAGAATGCTGTTTGCGCCGCTGATTGCACTGTTGGGCGTGCCTGCTGTGGCCTGTGGATTGACGTTGCGGCGGGCTAAGTCCGGCAAGACGAAAACCGTTGCCGTTAGCGTGGCTTTGCTCGGCCTACTGGTTTCGTTAGCCGGGTTATTGTTGGCCTGGCCGTCGGCGAAGGCTGTCATCGCGACGGCGTTGATTCTTTGCGCGGTGAGCGCGGGCGTGGCTTGGCGGTTCCGGTTGAAAACTGCGCATGTCGCGGCGTTGGTCTTTTTTGCGCTGGCGTATCTGACCGGCTGCAACGTCGCAGCGGGGAATTACACTTTGTGGAGCGAAGACGGTTTACAACTGGTGCGAAGCTTATTCAGCAATGCCGGCGGACTTGCCTGGCTGAGTTTGTTTGCTTTGTTTGGCGCGGCGGCGGAAGTCTGGCGGCGTTACGCGCGCCGAACCGAATCGCGCATTTATGAGGTCGCTGCCGCTGCTTCGGCTTTGTTCAGTTTGCTGCTGCTGACCTGGCACGGTTTCGGTCGCGCGGGCGACCCGCGACAGTTGGCGTTGGTGTATGGGTTTTACGCGGCTGCGTTGTTCGCGGTGGCGTGGATTCGCGATTGGTTTTTGGCCGCCTGGATTGGTTTGACGTTGGCGCTGTTCAGCATCGTTCAAACCTTTGTTTACAAGTTCGGCTACACCTTCGCGCCGTATCATCCAACGCGGTTGGCGTTGTTGGTTTATGCAAGCCTGGCGACTGTCGCCGCCGTCACGGTTAGAAACTCCGGCGGAAAAACGCGACGGATTTTCGGTTGGCCTTTGACCGCCGCAGCGTTGATTGCTTCAGTCGCCGTTGCGCCGTTGTTGCTGGTCGGCGGTTGGATGACCGTCGGCCAATTGGCCGCGCGAATGTTCTGGTTGTGCGCAATTTGGCTTGCGCTGTCGGTGGCAAAACGCCAGGTCTTACTATTCGCGGCTTTCCAGGTGGCTCTGACCCTCGCCGTCCTTTGCAGCGTGGCGACATATTTCGATAGCACTGCGCTGCCGTCGCGTTCTTCGTGGCTTGATCCACATGCGCTGCAAGCGCAAGGCGTGGCGCTGGCGCTGCTCAGTTTGTCATGGCTGCTGTTGCGAATCGGCGTTCGTCGTTTCGTGGGAGACAATGGCGGTTTGGTGCTCAACCTGCTTTACCCCGGTTGGCCGATGGTGGATCGCGTCACGACTTTTCTGGCTTGGGGCATTCTGTGCGCGCTCAGCGTCGGCAGTGTTTTGGGCTTCAGCGAAAACGCCGTTCGCGCGCGCGGCTTTGGCGCGTGGATTTTGCTGGCAGGGCTGATGGCCGTGTTCATAGTTAGCTTGTGGGAACGCTTCAGCAAACGCGCAGTGCTGGCTTTGATGACGTTGCCAGCTTGCGCCTGCCTGTTATCGGCGGGCGAATTCCAACCGATGGCTAAACCTTGGTTGTCGCTTCGCTGGTTGCTGGCCATAGGGTTCGCAATCACTGCCTTGCCGATTCTGTTTCGCGCGCAACTGCAACAAGCCTGCGCGCGATTCCGCTGGCCACAAAGGGAAGAGCAGGCAAACGGACTGGCCAGAATGTCGCACATGGCTTCGTTGGCCTTATACGCGCTGCCCACGCTTGCGCTCACAGTGATTGTGTTTTCGGTGAAATGGATAACCGCCGATTATTCGTTTGCCGGAACGCTGATCTTACTGACGCCGCTGTTTTTGCTCAGTCTGACGCTGGCCGCGCACGCCCTGCGCGAGCGTTCGTCCGCGTATGCCTTTTTCTCCGGCTTATTGTTGAACCTGGCTGCCACGTTTGGCTGTTTACTGGCTAACGAGCGTCTGATAACGACTATACAAGCGAACGTAATTGTGATGTCGTTGGTATCTTTGGTGTGGTTGGGAGTTTGGCGGCGGTTCGGGAAAGCGAGACAGGCTTTAGTTGGCCTTCCTGAAATCCCTGAAAACACTGATGAACCGAAGCTTTTTCCACCAGCCATTTTGCAATGGCAGATTGATCTCCTGTTGTGCGCGGGCTTGGCGTTATTGGCAGTTGCCGACTTGCGACTAGTTTTGTCGCCGCAAATCCCCAGCGCGATGACGGCTGCGATGGGCGGAGTTTGGG
>CAZRXE010000917.1:0-3018 GCA_964603695.1 uncultured Heliomicrobium sp. | reverse complement strand
AAAAAGCTCAATCTATGCCTGTTCGCAGTAAAGAGAGGTTTGCTGATGACCACACCCAACAAATACTGGTTTCACGCGGATCAACGCCTTGGCGCGAAGCTTGACCGTCAATCCATTCCCGCAGCTTGGCGCGACGACGTGCCCACAAAGCCCGAACCATACATCGCCGCGCCGGAATTGGCGCGCGCCGTCAACTTGGCGATTCATCTGGGTCGTCCTTTGTTGTTGGAGGGCGAGGCCGGTTGCGGCAAAACACGATTGGCGCGGGCGGTGGCTTACGAATTGGGGCTGCCATTTTATGCCTGGTATGTCACGTCCAGCAGCCGCGCCCGCGAAGGCTTGTATTCCTACGACGCGCTGCTGCGGCTACACGATGTGCAATTGCGCAAGGAATCAGAACTATCCGCCGCGCCCTTGCCGCGCGATCCCGGCAACCCGAAGTGTTACCGCGATTGGCAAGCCTTGGGCAAAGCCTTTGACGTGGCTCGGCAAGGCGAACGCGCCGTCGTGCTGATTGATGAAATTGACAAGGCCGACGCCGATTTCCCAAACGACCTGCTGACGGTGCTGGATGACGATTACAAATTCACCGTGCCCGAAACCGGCGAAGAAATCCGCGCCCGCCGCGAAGACGGCACGCAGGTCAAACCGATCATCATCATCACCAGCAATCGCGAAAAAGGCGATTTGCCCGAACCCTTCCTGCGCCGCTGTCTGTATTTTTACGTGGAGTTCCCCGACGAAAGCGCATTGCGGCGCATCGTCGCCGAACACGCGGGCGATCCGAAAAAAGCAAAAAATGATTTGGTCAAGGCGGCGGTCAGCCGCTTCACCAAAGAACGTCAAACGAAGCTGTGGCGAAAACCCGGCACCAGCGAGTTTCTCGACTGGCTCAAAGCTTTGGAGACTTTTGGCCAAAATGAATTGGCGCAGCCTTACTCCGCGAATCAACTGCGCGATGCGACTGCACTGCCGTTTCCCGAAACTCTGTTCAAAGTCCGCGACGACTGGCGATCACATGCCGATAACACGAAATGAACACTGCCGACCATCGTGAATTTCTGATTCGTGTGTTCCTGAAACTCCGCCAGCGCGACGTGGAACTTGGCGTGAGCGACTTGCTGGCCGGTCTGCGCCTGCTGGACGGCGATTGGCCATTCGATGGGCTGGAAGAGTTGCGACTGGACGTGCAACGGCTCTGGTGTTACGCCTGGGAACGCAAACACGTGTTTCAGGAAGTCTGGCAGGAGGAGGAGCAAACCGAATCGGTAGAAGACGCGCCCGGCATTGCGCCGCCGCCTCCGGCACAATTGCCCGACAGCGGATTGCGTCCACAGGAAGCCGCTTCGTTGCCCCGCACAGCGCCGACCGAATCCGTTGCCGCGCCGCCCAGCGAAAGCCTTCTTTCCACACTGCCGGTGCGCGCGCCCAACGTTTCCGGCAGCCGCGCGGAACTGAGCATCCGCTGGCCGTTGACGACGCGGGCAATGGCTTACGGTTGGCAGTACTTGCGCCGAATGCGTCCGGACGGGCCGTTGAAAGAACTGGATTTTGACGCCACCGTCAACCGCCTTGCGCGCGAAGGTCGCTTCATCGCGCCGGTGCTGCGCCGAACGATGCGGCATCACGCGCGATTGCTGCTGTTGATTGACCGGCGCGGTTCGATGACACCGTTCCATTCGCTGACCAATGATCTGCTGGCGACTGCGCGGCAGGCTCCAACCATCGAATGGCTCGGAGCCTGCTATTTTCACGACGTGGTGACGGGCACTCTGTACGCTGATCCGCTCTTGAATGATCCCTTGACGTTGGATGAAGCCTTGTCCGGTTGCGGGCCGGACACCAGCGTGCTGATTGTCAGCGATGCGGGCGCTGCGCGTGGCCATCTGGATTCCGACCGCGTGCTGGCTACTGTCGAAATGATTGGCGCGTTGCGCCAGCATTCCACGCGGCTGGCCTGGCTGAATCCCATGCCGCGCGAACGCTGGTTGCGGACTTCGGCGCAGGTCATTCAACACCTGCTGCCCATGTTTCCGTTAGACCAGGACGGGCTGACGGACGCCATTAAATCCGTGCGCAGGAATCATTCGTCGTTGCGCGCAGCAACGACACAGCAAAGATAACTTTGATGAACCTTGGGACTTCGGACAACGCGCGCTTCGCCCTGGGCCAGCAATTGGTGGAAGACTTTCTGTGGCAGTTTGGCGACGATGAAGACTACCGCGCGCTGGCCTGTCACGCGGCGCTGCCGTTGGCCTTGACGCCGGAATTGCTGAAATTCCTGCGCCACGAATTCCTGCCGCACCTTTCCTGGGTGGCCGAAGTGGATTTGTTGCTGTCGCACCTGTGCGCCGAAGCGGCGGAAGACGTTTATGTGATGCAGCGCGACGCACGCGCTTACCTGATTAAGCAAATGCGCCGGGACGCTGCGTTGGGCGTTGCGCGCATCGAAGCCGTCAATCAATTGCTGATAGACCATCTGGATTTTCTGGCGCGCAATCATCCCGCCTTGCTGCCGCAGGAATGGGAAACCCAACGCCTGTCCGCGATGCTTTACGTCACGGACAAACGCGATGAGGCAGCCCGCAAGCTGTCCGAAGCCATTTACCATTGCTTGACCGGCACAGGTGCAGGCTCAAACGGCACGCCCGCGCAGGTGAAAGCAGAATTGGCACGGCTGACCCGAATGGTGCGCGAAGCGGCGGAAGATTTGAACGCCAAAGAATACGAAGAACTGGTCAAGCTGGCACAATTGACCGGCAAGATTCTGGCCGACCGCAGCGGCAAATTCATTGAGGAATTGCAGGCGGCGGGCGAGTTCGCACAAAGCTTCCAGTTGCCCGGCATTTCGGTAAAGCTTTCAGCCACGCAGTTGATTGAGCGAATTGGGATTCCTTCTGTTGCTACGAGCACTACGCCCACCAGCACAGCCACTGTTAGTTCACTTGCTCCCGTCCAACGTGGAACTGATCCGAACGATCCGTGGAAAGGCGTTTTCGGCGGATTGAGCGAACGCAA
>CAZRXE010000916.1:0-3639 GCA_964603695.1 uncultured Heliomicrobium sp. | reverse complement strand
CGGCAGTGCGACCGCGCTTCTTACCTTCACCGTGACGGACTATACCTCTCAGACTACGAATCAACCGGCGGCGGACGTGGCGATGAATACGGCGACGACCATCACGCCGACGGCGGCGACGGATAACGGCTCCATCGCGTCCTACAGCATCGTCAGCGTCACGCCGCCTTTGACGGTCGCGCCGACGATCAATTCAACAGGCGTCGTTTCCGTCAGCAACGCCGGCCCGTTCGGCACTCACACCGTCACCGTCCGCGCGACGGACAACTGCGGCGCGACGACCGACGCGACGTTCACACTCAACGTCGGCTGCGGGACGATCACGCTGCCGGCGATCATCAACGGGCTGACCTTCGTGCCTTACAACTTCACGTTCACGGCGGCGGGCGGCAGCGGCAGCTACACGTTCACGCTGACTTCCGGCACGCTGCCGCCGGGTCTGGCCTTGAACGGCAACATCCTCTTCGGCACGCCGAACACGGCGGGAGCGTCCACTTTCACCATTCGCGCCACCGATGCCAACGGCTGTTTTGGCCAGCAGACTTACACTTTGCTGATCGGCAGCACGGGCTTGAAGTATTACCCGCTGGCGCGTCCCGTCCGTTTGCTCGACACGCGACCGGGCACGAGTCCGAACGCCTGCTCTCAACCCAACGCGCCAATTGCCGGCGGCACTTCGCGGCTGCAACCGGCGCGCGGCACGTGCGAAGGGCTGACCATTCCGGCCAATGCCACGACCATTACCGGCAACATCACGACGGTGGAATCGGGCGGCGGCTTCCTGACGATTTATCCGAGCGATGCGCCGCGCCCGCTGGTCGCCAACTCCAACTACAACGCCAACGAAGTGCTCAACAACGCCTTCACGGTCGGAGTCGGAGCGCAAGACGGCGCGGTCAAAATCTTCGTCACAAGTGACACTGACGTGGTGATTGACGTGACCGGTTATTACGCGCCGCCGGAAGCAGGAGGTTTGTACTTCCATCTGCTGCCGCGCCCGGTGCGCTTGCTGGAAACGCGGGCGGGCGAACAGGGTTGCTTCACTCCGGGACAACCGCTGCCGGGCGGAGTGAACACTCCGCAACTGGGGACGGGAAGCTGTCAGGGCTTGACGATTCCTTCCGATGCTTTGGCGTTGGTCGGCAACGCGACGACGGTCAATCCGGCGAGCGGAGGTTATTTGACGCTCTATCCGGCGAACGCGACACAACCGCTCATCGCCAGCTCGAATTACGCCGCCGGGCAATCGGTCAACGGGCCGTTCACGGTGGGCTTGTCGCCGAGCGGACAGTTCAACATCTTCACTTTGGCGACGACTGAGTTGGTGGTGGACATCACCGGCTATTACTCGGCGCAAGCCAACGACGCGAACGGAGCGGGTTTGCTGTTCACATCGCTGGGATCGCCGCTGCGCTTGCTGGAAACGCGGGCGGGCGAACAGGGCTGTTACACGCCGGGCGCGCCAATGACGACCGGCACGGTCTACACGCAAGAAACGCAAAGCCCTTGCACGAATCTGACGCCGACGGCGCGGGCCTTGATCGGCAACGCGACGGTGGTCAACCCGGCGGCGGCGGGCTATCTGACGTTCTGGCCGGCGGACGCGACTCAGCCTTTGGCGGCGACATCGAATTACGTCGCGGGGCAGGTCTTCAACCGGTACTTTACGGTGGGCTTGTCGGGGACGGGAAGCTTCAAAAGGTTCGCGCGGCAGACGACGGATTTGGTGATTGATATCTCGGGATTCTTCGCGCCCTGACTCAATGCGGTCAGTGAGCGTCAACGGCATTCCGCTGTTGGCGCTCGCTGACTGTTTAGTTCGACAAGAGCGAGGTGAATTTTGGATCGTGGCGAATCAGGTCAAAGCGCGGGTCGGCGCGGGCTACGTTTATCAAGGTTTGCCCTTTGATTTTTTCCAGGCAGGAAAAAGTCTGTTCCTTGTCTCCCAGTGCGGCGTAGACCATAGCCAGGTAAACCTGTGGAATGGGTTTGGCGTCGGCTTCGGCCAGCAGGCGGGTGACGAGTTCCCGGGCTTCGGCGTGGCGACCGGCGACGGCGTAAACATAAGCCAGCGAGCAGGTGGGAACCAGGCCGCCGTTCGACAGTTCGATGGATTTTTTCAGTTCGGCAATGGCTTCCTCGTCGCGGCGCTGCATGCCCAGCACGGCACCCAAAAAGTACCGTGCGCGCGGCAGATTGGCGTCGAGTTCCAAGGCCTTGCGTAAGTGCGCCGCTGCTTCGTCGTAGCGGTGATCGCAAAACAGCGCCATCCCCAGATTCGTATTGATGGAGACGGACAGCGGGTCCAGGCTGCGCGCTTTGGCCGCGTGCTCCACGGCTTTTTTGAATTCTCCAAGACCCAGCACCATCACGCTGTAAACGTTGTGCGCTTGCGCGTGGTTGGGATTGAGTTCCAGCGTGCGTTCCAGTTCGCGCAGGGCGGCGGGGTAATCCTTTTCGGTCAGCGCCGTTCCCAGCGCCAGATGAGCTTCGGCCAGCGATTCGTCCAGACCGACGGCGCGTTCTGCTGCCGCGCGCGATTCGAGGAAAAAATTGTTCTTAGTTTTTGCGCTCAGCGACAGAATGGAGGCGCTCATCGCATAGTAACAATCGGCTATACCAGCCCAGGCCAGCGCATAATTCGGATCGAGTTCGATTGCCTGCCGATAATAGACCAGAGCCTTTTCAAAACTTTCACCGGTTTGTTTGCTCTGGAAATAGCGCCCATGGGCGTAGGCTTCAAAGGCGGCGGCATTGGTCGTGTAATCTTTCCTGATTTGTTGTCGTTGATTGGGAGACAATTTTTGCGTCAGCCAGGTTCCCAATTTTTCGGACGCCGACCGTTGCAGGGCAAAAGTGTTGCCTTTCTGTTCCTCTATGGTTTCCGCCCACAAAGCAGCGCCGTTCTGGGTATTGAGCAATTGTACGGTCAGCCGTGCCTGCCGCCCGTTGAGTTGGAGATGACCGTCCAGCACCGCGTCCACTTTCAGTTGTCGTCCGATTTCGACCGGATCGCGGTTGGCGGCGGTAAATTTCTGTATGGCGCTGGTGGGACGCACTATCAAGTTGTCGGAATTGGTCAAACGAGTAATCAGTGCATCGGCCAATCCCAAGCCCAGATGTTCGTCATCCTGTCCGTGATCCAGCATGGCGAAGGGCAATACCGCCAGCGATTCGATGTGCGGGCCGGACTGTTGCCAGCGCCAGCGCGCTCCCCAGCCCAGTGCGATTGCGACCAGCAACAATCCTCCAACCGCCACCGCCCACCGAGGCGAGATTCCAGACCGTTTTTCCGCCGCCGGCGAAAGCAAGTGCAGAGAAGTCCCAGGCAAAGACGCAATTTCTGCCTGGTCTTCCTCCTCGACGACGACTTTTGAAAACGAATGTTTCTCAACAATTAATTCCTGCGATTCAGTCAATTCGGGGTGGAGTTCCTGAAGTTCAGCGAGTCCGGGTGGTTTGGGGGAGGCGGCGGGCAGGAAAATTTCGTTGACTTCGGCTGTGAAGCGATAACCGCGTTTATGCAAAGTCTCAATGACCTTTTCTTCCTGATTGCCGTTTCCCAGCACTTTTCGCAGCGCGGAGATATTGACCTTCAGGTTGGTTTCCTCGACAAAAGTATCCGGCCAGATTTCATTC
>CAZRXE010000915.1:0-3143 GCA_964603695.1 uncultured Heliomicrobium sp. | reverse complement strand
CACTCTGCTGGCTTCGCTGGTCAAGCAAGCGTCCATCAAAACGCAGGTCATTCTTTCCACACAATCGCCATTGTTGCTCGATCACTTCCAGCCCGAAGACGTTCTGGTCGCTGATTTAGTGGACGGCGCAACACAGTTCCGGCGACTGGATTCGGCCAGTCTGGCCAACTGGTTGGAGGAATACAGTCTCGGTCAGCTTTGGGAAAAGAATGAACTCGGCGGGCGACCGGGAGGGGGGTGACGTATGGCAAGGTTGCTGGTTCACGTTGAGGGGCAAACAGAAGAAGACTTTGTCAAAAACATCCTCTGTCCGCATCTTTACGACCATGGGTATGAACTGGTCGGAGCGCGGATCGTCGGCAATGCGCGACAACGCGACCGGCGCGGCGGCATTCGCGCCTGGAGCGCCGTGCTTGGCGACATCCTGAGACACCTCAAAGAAGACGCGCACGCAGTTGCAACGACAATGGTTGATTATTACGGCTTGCCGCAAACCGGGGGCCGCGCTTGGCCGGGACGCGCAGCGGCGGCGACTCTCGCATTTGAGCAAAAAGCGAAAACAGTGGAAAACGCGCTGCTGTTGGACGTTTGCCGGGAAATGGGAAGCGATTTCGATCCTAGCCGTTTTCTTCCGTTCGTGATGATGCACGAGTTTGAAGGACTTCTTTTCAGCGACTGCTCCCGGTTTGCTCAAGGCATCGGGCAACCCGCACTTGCCCCAAACTTTCAAGCCATTCGCGATCAGTTCGCCAACCCGGAAGAAATCAATGATTCTCCGCTTTCAGCACCATCGAAACGAGTGCAGGAGATTCTTCCCGGCTACGAAAAACCGTTTATGGGAACATTGGCCGCACTGGAAATCGGCCTCGACAGAATTCGCAGCGAATGCCCACATTTCCGAAACTGGCTTGAGTGCTTGGAAGCGTGGCCGAAGGCAAAGAGGTAAACAACGATGAGGCTTATCGTCTTCAACCGGCAATCGGAGGAAATTGTGTTATGGAAACAGTAACCGAAAAGATCAGGCGTTACCGGCAAATCATCCGAAAAATATTGACCGAACGAGCGGCAATTCCGTACCTGGAAGACGGCATTCGCGATCAAACGGTTTTCGACGAAGCGAACGACCGTT
Organism: uncultured Heliomicrobium sp.; assembly: GCA_964603695.1. Lineage (GTDB taxonomy): Bacteria > Acidobacteriota > Blastocatellia > RBC074 > RBC074 > RBC074. Next base: position 2,014 of record CAZRXE010000915.1, on the reverse strand, counting down.
ACCTGGTGTTGTCGGACGGTTGGAGCCGAAACGAACGAGTTCACAACGTGATTCTCGATCTTGAAATCCTCAACGGCAAAATCTGGGTTCAGGCAGACAATACGGATGTTGCAATCGCGCGCGAACTGGCTGAACACGGCATTCCAAAATCCGACATTGTGCTGGGATTTCGTCCGCCGTCAGTGCGCGCCGAAACCGAATTCGCCGCCGCTTAAGACAAAAAACATCCATCGCAAACTTTCCGCTTTTGATCTATTCAAGGAGACCGACAACTCAATGCAGACCCCAAGACGAGAATTTCTCTTTTCTCTATCCGCCGCGTTAAGCACCCCTGTTTTCGCGCAACTTGCCGCGCCCGACGTCGTCAGAACCGAATTCATTTACGAAACCGCGCCCTTTCCCGAATGTCACGCTTCGACCATTGCCGAATCCAAAGGCACGCTGGTCACGGCATGGTTCGGCGGCACGAAGGAAAAAAATCCTGATGTCGGCATTTGGGTGTCGCGCTGGGAAGGCGGCAAATGGACAACGCCCGTCGAAGTCGCCAACGGCGTCGAATCTCCGTCAAAACGTTACCCGACCTGGAATCCCGTGCTTCATCAACCCAAAACCGGCCCGCTGATGTTGTTTTACAAAGTTGGCCCCAGTCCTTCGACCTGGTGGGGAATGATGATGACTTCCGGCGACGGCGGCAAAACCTGGACAAAACCCGTTCGTTTGCCGGACGGCATCGCCGGGCCGATCAAAAATAAACCCGTCGAACTAGCCAACGGCGAATTGCTCTGCCCGTCCAGCAGCGAAGACAACGGCTGGCGCGTGCATTTCGAGCGCACCACCGATCAAGGCAAAACCTGGACGCGCACCGAAGCGATTAACGACGGCAGGGAATTCGGCGTCATTCAACCGACGGTCTTTTTTCATAAAGGCGGCACAAATGGCCCAAACACTATGAGGCTTCAAGCTCTCTTCCGCAGTCGGCAAGGCAAGGTTGTTGAATCGTGGTCTGACGACAACGGCAAATCGTGGAGCAAGTTGACGGCTACCGCGCTGCCCAACCCGAATTCAGGTATTGACGGCGTGACGCTCAAAGACGGTAGGCATTTGCTGGTTTACAACCACGTCACGGTCAAACCGAACAAATGGGGCGACCGCGCACCGCTGAATCTGGCCGTCAGCGAAGACGGCAAAATCTGGAAAGCCGCCGCCGTGCTGGAACCCGGCCCGCCCGAAGCCGAGTATTCTTATCCAGCGATTATTCAAACAGCCGACGGAATGGTTCACATCACCTACACCTGGAATCGCAAAAAGGTGAAACACGTCGTGGTGGATCCCAAGAAGTTGAAGTTGCAGGAAATGAAAGACGGCGTCTGGCCGAAATAATGGAGACCTGACAATGAACAAACGAAACTTCCTTTTCACCGTAATCACGGCCTGTTTGCTGCTTTCCATTGCGTCGGCGCAAACCGGCAAAACTTCTACCGAAGTGCGCGTGATGAGCTACAACATTCGTTACGGCACGGCCAACGACGGCGAAAATCATTGGAATAAACGCAAAGACTTTTTGCTTGAAACCATCGTGGCCTTCAACCCCGACTTGCTCGGCACGCAGGAAACGCTGGGTTTTCAACGCGACTTTCTGGCCGAAAAACTTTTGGGCTACGAAGTGCTGGGCGTCGGGCGCGACGACGGCAAAGAGGCGGGCGAAATGACTGCGCTTTACTTCAAACGCAGCCGCTTTGAAAAACTCGACGGCGGACATTTTTGGCTCAGCGAAACGCCCGGAGTCCCCGGCAGCAAAAGCTGGGACACTTCGCTGACGCGGATGGTCAGTTGGGTCAAGCTGCGTGATAAGTTGCAACCCAAAGCCAAACCGCTGATGTTTTTCAACACGCATTTCGATCATCGCGGCAATCAGGCACGCGTTGAGTCCGCCAAGTTGATTCGCCGCAAAGTCGAAGAAGCCGCCAAAACTTGCCGTGTCATCGTCACAGGCGATTTCAATGCAGGCGAAGAC
>CAZRXE010000914.1:0-2474 GCA_964603695.1 uncultured Heliomicrobium sp. | reverse complement strand
CGGGCGATCCTCCGGGCGAGATCATTGTTCAAGTCCCCGGTGGCGGAACCAAAAATGCCACAGTACAGGTGTTGGTTGAATTGAATGATCCGGCGGCGGCGCGCGTTTATGCCGAAACGCTCAAGACTGCGATTGGAAGTGCCGCGCAAGTTCGCGCCGCCGCCACGACTGCCGCGCGCAATCAAGTCACTTTGATCCGCAGCGTGCAACAAAAAGTTGCCGCTGATTTGGTTTCGCGCGTTGCCGCCAGGGAAATTTACCGCACGCAAAAAGCCTTCAACGGCATCGCGGTCTTCGTTGCGGCGGACAAAGTGTCTGCCATTCGCACTTTGCCCGGCGTGCGAGACGTGCATCCCATCGAGATGGAATTCCCGACGAATTCGAGCAGCGTGCCTTTTCTCGGCACGCCGAACGTGTGGAGCAACACGCTCGGTTTGCCCAGCGGTTACACCGGCACGGGCATCAAAATCGGCATTATTGATACGGGCATTGACTATCAACACGCCAACTTCGGCGGCACGGGCGTGCTGGCCGATTATCAAGCCAACGACCGCACGGTTATCACCGAGACCGGCAATGCAGCCTTCCCGACCGCGAAGGTCGTCGGCGGCACTGATTTCGCGGGCGATGCTTACACCGGCAGCAACAGCCCTGCGCCCGATCCCGATCCGATGGATTGCAACGGACACGGTTCGCACGTCGCGGGCACTGCGGCGGGCTTGGGCGTCAACTCCGACGGGACGACCTACACCGGGCCGTACGACAACAGTGCGCCCTTCGGCAGTTTGCGCATCGGGCCGGGCACTGCGCCGCAGGCTTCGCTTTACGCCTTGCGCGTTTTCGGTTGCACGGGAGCCACGGCCTTGACGGTGCAGGCGATTGATTGGGCGATTGACCCGAATAACGACCTGGATTTTTCGGATCACCTGGATGTCATCAATATGTCGCTCGGTTCCAGTTACGGCCAACTGAGTGCCACCTCGACGATAGCTTCGGAAAACGCGGCGCTGGCAGGCGTGATCGTTGTGGCATCGGCGGGCAACAGCGGCGACACTTATTTCATTACCGGCTCGCCCGGCAATTCCGGCCGCACGCTGAGCGTTGCGGCTTCTGCCGACAGTGGCCAGCCCGGCGCGGTGTTGACCATCAATTCGCCGGCGGGGATTGCCGGAAACTACGCGGCTTCGGCGACCAATAACTTTGCTCCGACTCCGGCGCCCGCGCCCAGTGGGCAAACCGCGGATATCGTGTTGGCGCTGGATGCGGCGGACGTTTCCGGCCCTTCGACGACGGACGGTTGCGCTGCGCTGATGAATGCTGCGGCTGTGGTCGGCAAAATCGCCTTGATTGATCGCGGCGGCACTTGCGGCTTTCAGGTCAAGGCGAATAACGCGCAGGCCGCCGGAGCCATCGGCGTCATCATCGCCAACAACGTCGCGGGCGATCCGAATTTGATTGTGTTGGGAGCCACTGGCTCTACCCCAGTCACCATCCCGACGCTGTTCATCTCGTTGGCAGACCGCAACACTATCGTCAATAACTCTCCGGTCAACGCCACGCTTACCGCGGCGACCGCCGCCGACACGCTTGCGTCGTTTTCTTCGCGCGGGCCGCGCATTGATCGGCCCAACGTACTTAAACCGGATATTGCCGCGCCGGGTGTCAATATCACTTCCGCGCAGACCGGCGTCACCTGTTTGAGCGGCAATTGTCAGAAGCCGGACGCTTCGGGCTTTATTCCCGGCAGCCAGCCGTTGACCATCAGCGGCACTTCGATGGCGGCACCGCACATGGCGGGCATCATGGCCTTGATGCGGCAGGAGCATCCCACCTGGACGGTCGAGGAATTGAAGGCGCTGGTGATGAACACAGCCTTGCACGACATCACCATCGGCGCGAACGGCGGCGGTTTGCAATACGGGCCGGGCCGCGTCGGCGCAGGGCGCGTGGATCCTTCGCTGGCCGCGCAATCGAATGTCGTCGCCTTCAATGCCGATGACGCAGGGCTGGTCAGCCTTTCCTTCCCTGGCGAAGTCGTCGGCACGCAAACCTTCATCAAGAAATTGCGGCTGGTCAACAAAGGTTCGACTTCGGTCACTTACGATCTGGGCGTGACGACGGTGGTGGACGCGCCCGGCGTCAGCTTCTCGTTGCCGGGCGGCAGTACGGTCACGGTTCCGCCAGGGCAATCCGTGACACTTGATGTGCAGATGAATGCGGACGCCTCACAAATGAACCACACCCGCGAGGCGACGGTTGCGCCGGGACAAGCCGCGCCGGCACCGTTGACTCTGGGCACGCTGGCACGCCACTGGCTGACGGAAGAGGCGAGCTATTTGACGATGAGCGTCAGCGGGACGCCCAAGCTGCGCGTGCCGCTCTATTCATCAGTGCGTCCGGCCTCGATGATGAGCGCGCCCGCGACGATTGCGACCGGCGGAAATCCGACCGGCAGCACGACCATTGCGCTCAGC
>CAZRXE010000913.1:0-1854 GCA_964603695.1 uncultured Heliomicrobium sp. | reverse complement strand
CCCACAACCATAACAGCTTACTGTTTGCCATTAGGAGGAATGATGACTTTGATAAACCCGCAGTCCCTGTTGCCGTCCCGCGCCAACCTGAAACTCGCCCTGCGTTGCGGCATCTTGGCCACGCTGCTGCTCGCGTTCTGCTGCTTCAAAGGCAATGTGTTTGCCCAGGCAGACCAAACCACACGCCCGCTGGAATTGGGGAAGCCGATTGGGCGCGAACTGGCCGGCGGGCAGCAGCACCTTTACCAACTCACCCTCAGCGCCGGCCAGTATCTGCACGTCGTCGTCGAGCAGCGCGGGATTGATGTGGTGGTGACACTGTTTGGGCCGGACGGCAACAAGCTTCTCGAAGTGGATGACACCGACACACGGGGGCAAGAGCAGTTGCAATTGGTAATTGAAATGGCGGGTGGCTACCGAGTGGAAGTGCGTTCACTAGAAAAAGACGCCAAACCGGGAAAATACGAAACGAAGATTATTGAATTGCGTGCCGCAACCAGCAAAGATCATGAGCGTATGCGCGACTTGGCGGAAGCGGACAAACTCTACGACGAATTCACCAAGCTACAGCAAAAAGGGCTATATGAGCAGGCTATCCCGTTAGCTGCTCGCGCTCTTGCGCTATGTGAAAAATCGTTTGGGGCAGAACATCCTGATACCGCAACCTTGCTCAACAATCTGGCCGAACTTTACCGAACCAAAGGCGACTACGCACAGGCCGAGCCGCTTTATCGCCGCGCCCTCGCCATTTATGAAAAGGCGCTTGGCGCGGATCACCCTTATACGACCGCCTCGCTCAACAATCTGGCTATACTTTACTATTCCAAAGGCGACTACGCGCAGGCCGAGCCGCTCTATCGCCGCGCCCTCGCCATCAATGAAAAGGCGCTTGGCCCGGATCACTCTGATACGGCCCGCTCGCTCAACAATCTGGCTCTGCTTTACGATTCCAAAGGCGACTACGCGCAGGCCGAGCCGCTCTATCGCCGCTCGCTCGCCATCCGGGAAAAGGCGCTTGGCGCGGATCACCCTTCGACCGCCACCTCGCTCAACAATCTGGCCGCACTTTATGATTCCAAAGGCGACTACGCGCAGGCCGAACCGCTTCTTCGCCATGCGCTCGCCATCTACGAGAAAGTGCGCGGCGCGGAGCATCCTGACACCGCCGATTCGCTCGCCTATCTCGCCGGGCTTTACGGCACCAAAGGCGACTACGCGCAGGCCGAGCTGCTCTATCGCCGCGCCCTCGCTATTTATGAAAAGGTGACGGGCGCGATTTGAAACAAATCCGCCTCAAACCGGATGAACTTCCGGTCGGCAAGATTGAAAATCCGCTGTTGCGGTCGGGCTTGGCGCTCGCGGGGGCGAATCGGCTCAAGAGCGGAGACGACGACGGCATTCTGACGGCGCAGGAAGCCGCCGGACTGGATTTGTGGGGGACGAAACTGGTGGTGCTGTCGGCTTGCGACACGGGCGTGGGCGAAGTCAAAAACGGCGAGGGCGTGTATGGATTGCGGCGCGCGTTGGTGCTGGCCGGGTCGGAGACGCAGGTCATGAGTTTGTGGCCGGTGTCGGACAAAGGCACGCGCGATTTGATGATCGAATATTACTGGCGCTTGCTGCGCGGCGAAGGGCGCAGCGCGGCGCTGCGGGCTGTGCAGTTGCAGATGCTGAAGCCAAAGCCGCGCCGGACGAAGACGAAGACCGATTGCTGGTGACCAAAAAGCAACAGGACAAAGGTCGTATCTTGAAAACCAAGAACGGTCAGGGCGCGGGCGAAAAGAGCGCGCCGTCCAAGCCGAAGGATTACAGCCATCCTTACTACTGGGCGAGTTTCATTCAATCGGGCGAATG
>CAZRXE010000912.1:0-2783 GCA_964603695.1 uncultured Heliomicrobium sp. | reverse complement strand
GCTATGATGACGCTGGCACTCGGCATTGGCGTGAACACGGCGCTCTTCACAGGTTTCAATTTATTGCTGCGTCCAAAGCCGATCAAAGACCCGGATACCGTCGTCAAACTGGAGTCGCACGAGGGGCGCGAGGCCGAGTTTTCGTATGCTGACTTTGTCCTGCTCCGTGACCATACAAACACCATCGCTGAATGGCTGCCCACGTATGGCGACTTGTTTTTATTGGGCGAAACGAGGGCCGGCGCGGCACCGCAGGAAATCGAGGGCACCTTCGTTTCCGAAAATTATTTGCCGTCGCTGGGCGGACAAATGCAACTTGGACGTTTCTTTTCAGCCGAAGAAAATCGCATCGCCGGACGTGATGCGGTTGTCGTCCTGAGTCATCCTTTCTGGCAACGGCGCTTTGCCGCCAGTCCTAACATCGTAGGGCAATCACTGTTGCTCAACGGCAAACCGTTCACCGTCGTCGGCGTGACGAATCCGAAATTTGTCGGACTAGCACAGGAAATGCCCGATGTCTGGGTGCCGCTGATGATGCGCGCGGCGATGCAGACAGCAAATACTGAAGACTTCGAGGGCCGCAATCCTGATTGGTTCGGCTCATCAGAAGTGCAATGGTTGCATTTGCACGCGCGCTTGCAACCCGGCAAGACGCTGGCGGTAGCGCAGGCGGAATTGGCTGCGCTCTTCAGTCAATTAACGCGCGCCACGAAACCCAACGAACCGAACGCCACGATTGTCGTCACGCCGTATTCCGGGCAGGCGCTGCGCCGCTCAAGTGTGCGCAACTCGCTGGCGCTGGTGCTGGGCGCGAGTGGATTGATATTGCTGATCGCCTGCTCGAATCTGGCGAATATGATGCTGGCCCGCGCGGCTGCACGGCAAAAAGAAATCGGTGTGCGATTGGCATTAGGCGCAAGCCGCCTGCGCGTGCTCCGGCAGTTACTGACCGAAAGCCTGTTGCTGGCGAGTCTGGGCGGTGTGGCGGGCGTCGCCTTGGCGTGGTGGAGTTGCGTGATGTTCATGCCGTGGCTTTTTGCGCATTGGGACGGCAGAGATTTCGCGCGCCTGGCCTTCGATCTGACACCGGACGGGCGTGTGCTGAGCTTTGCGTTTTTGCTGACGCTGTTCAGTACGCTCGCTTTCGGTCTGGTTCCCGCCTTACGCGCGACAAAACCCAATTTGATTGCTGTCATTAAAGACGACAGCGCTGCATTCGGCGGCCGTCTGGCGCGTTCACATCTGCGCAATGGTTTGGTTGTGGCGCAAGTCGCGTTGTGTCTCGTGTTGTTGGTTCCTGCGGGCGTATTGCTGCGAGCCGTGTCCAACGCGCTGGCGACTGATCCCGGCTTTGAGACGAAAAAACTGCTCGTGCTTTGGTACAGTCTCGAACTCAGCGGCTATGAACAGGCGCGCACACAAATCTTTCACAAACAATTGCAGGAACGTTTGCAAGGCTTGGCCGGTGTCACGAAAGTCATTCCGAACTTTCGCAACGGCGGGCGCGCCACTGTAATTTTGCCCGGTGAAAATACTGCGACGGAACAACGGTTTGAAAATACGCCGTTGCGTTGGGTCAACGCCTCGTATTTTGCCACCATCGGGACGCCGCTGCTGCAAGGACGTGATTTAACCGCCGAAGATGTCCGCGACCAAGCGCCAGTTGTGATCGTGAGTGAAAGCACCGCGCGTAACTTGTGGCCTCACGAAAATCCACTCGGCAAAATCTTGCGCGCCGAGCTTGCCAGGAACGACGGCTCCGTTACCAGCCTCTTTCCCAATGCCCAGGTCATTGGTGTCGCGCGCGATGCGCAAACTCGTGTGGTCGGCGAAATCCCGCCGCTGTTTCTCTATGCTCCTGATCGTGCGCCATCGTGGGGCGTCGAGGCGGCTTTCCTTGTCCGCACCACACGCGATGCGGAACACCTGAAAGAACAAGCGCGTCAGGCTGCACTCGCGCTGGAACCAGTGTTGCGCCTGCAAAGCTACACGATGGAAGAAGCCATCACAAAGAACAACAAAGTCACGCAAACGCGTACCGTCTCTGAATTGGCAATGGGGTTAGGCAGTCTGGCCTTGATTTTAGCGACGCTTGGCATTTACGGCGTGTTGTCGTTTACCGTCGCGCAACGCACGCGCGAAATCGGCATTCGCATGGCGCTCGGCGCGCGTGCCGGGAGCGTGCATCTGCTGGTCGTTAAGCAGGCGATGACTCTCGTATTGCTGGGAGTAGCGATAGGCATTCCCTGTGCCGTCGCTGCCACGCAAGTGCTGCAAAGTTTGTTGTTGGGAATGAATCCGGCCGATCCTGTGGCCTACAGCGGCGTCACAATCATATTGGTCTCAGTGGCTTTACTCGCCTGTTGGATGCCTGCACGTCGCGCCGCCCGCGTAGACCCTTTGGTCGCACTACGACAGGAGTGATGGCAGTGTATGCGAAACCTTTATCAGCAATTGATTCGCTTCATCGGCCTGATCGTGCCGCGACGCCTGCGCAGCGATTGGCGGCAGGAGTGGCAAGCCGAATTGCACTGGCGCGAACGACAGCTTGCCGAATGGGACAAGCTCGATACGAAATACAAACTTGAATTGCTCTGGCACAGCGCAGGCGCATTCGTTGATGCGCTGTGGCTGCAACCGAAACGTTGGAAGGATGAAATGATGCAGGACATTCGTTATGGCGTAAGAATGCTGTTCAAACGACCCGGCTTTACGTTGATTGCCGTGCTGACGCTGGGACTGGGAATCGGCGCGAATACGGCGATTTTCAGTTTGGTGAACAC
>CAZRXE010000911.1:0-7335 GCA_964603695.1 uncultured Heliomicrobium sp. | reverse complement strand
AGGAAGCCGAAACGCACCGGAAAATGCTGGCTGATTACAGCAAAACGGTCGCCAGAAATCCGAAAGACACGCTTGAGAACGGTTACATCAAGAAGATGCGGCTGCATTGCCAGAAGTACAGCAAGGCCGCTGAAGCCCTCGCGCAGGAAGCCGATGAGATGGCGAAGTTTCACACCATGCGAGCGAAGGAGGTGGAAGGCAAATAAGCTGATTCCTACTGGCGCTGGTTTCAATGAGACCAGCGCCAGCCATCTTCGGTGAACAAAGAGGCGCGATTATGTCTGTCACAGATAAACAACCGGAAGAAAAGCAAACCAAGCCGGTTTCCCCGGAGGTCACACCTGTGCAAGAGGAATTTCGCTTTGAGACGGAGGCCGGAAAGCCCTCTATAGAACCAGAGAAACCTCGTGATGGCGAAACTGTCCGGCAAGCGAAGAAACGACCAGTACTCCGCTGGGTCGTGGTACTCCTGATCATCGGGTTGGCAGGCGCAGGCTATGCGTATCGAACGCGCGTGCTCAATCTCATCTCAAAAGACACCACCGCACAGACCGCCGAGAAGAAAGTGCAGTACTGGGTTGACCCGATGCATCCGGCGTACAAATCGAATAAGCCCGGCAAAGCGCCTGACTGCGGCATGGATCTGGTGCCGGTGTTTGCGGAAGAGAGCAGCGCGGTCATAACGAATCTGCCCGAAGGCACGATTCAGATCAGCCCGGAAAAACAGCAGTTGATCGGTGTGCAATACGGCACGGCGGAGTTCAAGGCCATCAGCAGAACCTTGCGCGCGGTCGGCCGCCTGACCTGGGACGAAACGAAGATCGCGCGCATTCATCCGCGCATCGAAGGCTGGATCGAGCAGGTTTTCGTGGATTTCATCGGCAAACAGGTAAGGAAGGGGCAGCCGCTTATCAGCATTTACAGCCCGGAACTCTGGCAGACGCAGCAGGAGTACCTGCTGGCGCTCAAAGGCCGCGACGAACTGGCGGACAGTGAGTTTCGTGAAGCTGTGGCGGGCAGCGTCTCGCTGCTCGCGGCGACGCGCAAGCGGCTGGAATTGTGGGACATTGAAATGGCGCAACTCGAACATCTGGAACACACCGGCAAGCCGTTCAAGGCGCTCACGCTTTACGCGCCATCCGCGGGCTTCGTGCTCACGCGCAACGCTTTTCCGAAACAGCGCGTGACGCGGGAAACCGAGCTTTATGTGATTGCCGATCTTTCGACAATCTGGGTGATGGCTGACATCTACGAATACGAAGCGCCTGAAATCAAAGTCGGGCAGCCGGCCACGGTCAGCCTCTCGTATTCTCCAGGTCGTTCCTACCGGGGCAAAGTCACCTATATCAATCCGCAATTCGACAATGCGACGCGCACCCTGAAAGTGCGGGTGGAGCTTGCCAATCCCGGTTTCGCGCTCAAACCCGATATGTTCGTCAACGTGGAACTGGGCATCGGCTACGGCAAACAGGTCGTCGTGCCGCAGGAAGCCGTGATGGATTCGGGCGCGGAGCAATTGGTCTTTGTCGCGCACGAAGGCGGTTATTTCGAGCCGCGCAAGGTGCAACTGGGCGCGAAAGTGGATCACGAATTCATCGTGCTCGGCGGACTGAAAGCGGGCGAACGCATCGTGACATCAGCCAACTTCCTGATTGATTCCGAAAGCAAACTGAAATCGGCAGCGGGCGGAATGGGCATGCCCGGTATGAATCATGGCGGGGGGCAGGGCGGCGAGAGCAAAGCCCCCGCAGCCAAACCCATTGCAACGGGCAAACCAACGTTGCCGCCCAGTCAAGAGGATCATTCAAAACATCAGCCCGGGATGACACCAACCCCACCCACGCCGCCCAAACCTGAAGACCACTCACAGCATCAACCGAAGAAGCCGCAGGAGTGAAACGATGATTAACAAACTGATTGAAATCTGCGCGCGCAACAGATTCATCGTCCTGCTGATTGTCGGGATGGCGACGCTGGTCGGGCTATGGTCAATGAAGAATATCAAGCTCGACGCCCTCCCCGATGTTTCCGACACGCAGGTCATCATCTATTCGCGCTGGGATCGCAGCCCGGACATCATGGAAGATCAGGTGACCTACCCGATCATCTCGTCGCTGCTTGGCGTGCCGAAGGTCAAGGACATTCGCGGCTTCTCGGACTTCGGGTTTTCCTACGTTTACATCATCTTTGAGGACGGCACGGACATTTACTGGGCGCGCTCGCGCACGCTGGAATACCTGAGCAACATCACGCCCAAACTGCCGCAAGGGGTGAGCGTCGAACTGGGGCGCGACGAAACTGCCGTCGGCTGGGTTTTTCAATACGCGCTGGTTGACACGACCGGAAAGCACAATCTGGCGGAACTGCGTTCGCTTCAGGACTGGCGGCTAAGGTACGAACTGCAATCGCTGCCGGGCGTGGCAGAAGTCGCGCCCATCGGCGGGTTCGTCCGGCAATATCAGGTCAATCTCGATCCCAACAAATTGTCGTCGTACAAAATTCCGCTCGATAAAGTCGTCGAAGCGATCAGAGCGGGCAACAACGATGTCGGGGGCCGACTGGTGGAATTCACCGGACGGGAGTACATGGTGCGCGGGCGCGGCTACATTCGTTCAACCGATGATGTCGAAAATATCGTCGTCGCCACGAATGAAAGCGGCACGCCGGTGCTGGTGAAAAGCCTCGGCACGGTGACGCTCGGCCCCGATCTGCGGCGCGGCATCGCGGAACTGGATGGACAGGGCGAGACCGTCGGCGGGATTGTCATCATGCGTTCCGGCGAGAACGCGATGGGGGTGATCGAAAAAGTCAGAGCGAAGCTGGTCGAAATCGAACCGACACTGCCTGAAGGCGTGAAAGTCGTGACCACTTACGACCGGGGTGAACTGATCGAGGGGGCGATTGCCACGGTTTCGGAATCGCTGATCGAGGAACTGATCGTCGTCAGCCTGGTCATCATCGTCTTCCTCCTGCACCTGACGAGCGCGGCTATCCCGATTTTCACGATTACGATTGCAGTCATTCTCTCCTTCATTCCGCTACTGGGGTTTAATATCACGGCCAACATTATGTCGCTCGGCGGCATTGCGATTGCCATCGGCTCAATGGTGGATTCGTCCATCGTGACCGTCGAGCAGACGCATAAGAAACTGGAAGAATGGCTGGCGCAAGGCTCGCCGGGCGACTTCAGGGACGTGGTCATCAGCGCGGCCAAGGAAGTTGGCCCGCCGTGCTTCTATTCGCTGCTGGTGATCGCCATCGCCTTCACGCCGATCTTCGCGCTTGAAGCGCAGGAAGGGAAACTCTTCAAGCCGCTCGCTTTCACCAAAATCTCCGCCATTGCCCTTGCCGCCGTGCTTTCCGTCACGCTGGTTCCGGCGCTTATAACCCTCTTCATTCGTCCGAAGAAGTTCGACTTTCGCCCGCGCTGGTTGTGCTGGCTCGCCAACAAGCTCATCGTCGGCAAAATCTATCGCGAAGACAGACACCCCTTGAGCCGCTTCCTGCACTGGCTCTATCAGCCGGTCGTCGAATTCGTGCTGCGGTTTCGTTACGCAATGGTCATCGGCGCTGTGTTGGTCGTATTGGCCACGATCCCGATCTACCTGCGGCTCGGCTCGGAGTTCATGCCACCACTCGACGAGGGTGCCCTGCTTTACATGCCGACGACGCTGCCCGGCATCTCCGTCACCGAAGCACAGCGGCTGCTGCAGACGCAGGACAAGCTCATCAAATCCTTCCCCGAAGTTGGCCGCGTCTTCGGCAAGGCGGGGCGGGCTGAGACGGCAACCGATCCCGCGCCCTTCTCGATGATGGAAACGGTGGTTACGCTCAAGCCAAAGGATCAATGGCCAAAAGTGAAGCGTTGGTATTCAGACCGCGCGCCGGAGTGGCTGCAAAAAATCCTGCGGCTGGGATGGCCCGATCATCAGAGCACCGAAGAGCTTATTTATGGCCCCGGCGGGCTGAATGAAAAACTTCAACTGCCCGGCGTGGTCAACGCCTGGACGATGCCGATCAAGGCGCGCGTGGACATGCTCACGACCGGCGTGCGCACGCCGGTCGGCATCAAGGTTCTCGGCCCCGACCTGACCAAGATTCAGGAGATCGGCCAGCATCTTGAAATGGCGCTCAAAGACGTGCCGGGCACGACCAGCGTTTTCGCCGAGCGTACGGCGGGCGGTTACTTCCTCGATTTCAATCTCAAACGCGAAGAACTGGCGCGCTACGGCCTGACGATTGATCAGGTAAACATGGTGGTGATGTCGGCGGTGGGCGGCGAGGGCGTGACGACGACGGTCGAGGGACGGGAGCGCTACCCGGTCAACGTGCGTTACTTGCGCGATTACCGCAGCTCGGTTGACCTGCTCAACCGCACGCTCGTGCCGACAATGAGCGGCGCGCAGATTCCCATGAGCCAGTTGGCCGACATCAAGCTGCTCTCCGGCCCCGGCATGATCCGCGATGAGAACGGGCGGCTGAGCGGCTACGTCTACGTGGACGTAGGCGGGCGAGACATCGGCGGCTATGTCAATGACGCCAAGCAGGCTGTCAAAGAGAAGGTGCAACTGCCGGTCGGCTTCACGCTGGTTTGGAGCGGGCAGTACGAAAATATGGTGCGCGTCGCCGAAAAGCTGATGATCGTGGTGCCGATTGCCCTCTTCATCATCTTCCTGCTGATGTATTTCAACACGAAATCGGTGGCCTACACGCTGATCGTCCTGCTGTCACTGCCCTTTTCGGCGGCGGGCGCGATGTGGCTGCTTTACCTGCTCGATTACAACCTGAGCATTCCAGTCTGGGTCGGGCTGATTGCATTCCTTGGTGTGGACGCGGAGACGAGCGTCTTTATGCTGCTCTACCTGGACATGGCTTATGACAGTAGGAAGGCGAAGGGGAAGATGAGCACAATGGCGCATCTTCGCGAGGCGATCCTGGAAGGATCGGTGCAGCGCCTGCGCCCGAAGTTTATGACTGTGATGGTGGACTTCATCGGGTTGCTGCCGGTGATGCTCGCGGTTGGCGCGGGCGCAGACCTGACCAAGCGCATCGCCGCGCCGATGATCGCCGGGATGTTCTTTTCTTTTGCACTCGAACTGTTCGTCTACCCGGCGATCTACGCGATCTGGAAATGGCATTCCGAAGTGAAGAAGCTGGCGGTTGCACAGCCGCCACTGCAAGGCGCAACTCCTTAAGCGAGGCAACCATGTTCTTCAGGAAAGTGATTGTTACGTTCGTGTTGCTGGTCGTCGCTTTTGCCGCGATGCGGGCGGTAGTGCGCGCGCAGTCACCGGCTGAAACAAACGATCCTGTCGCGCGGGCGCTGCAAAGAATCGAGACGGTGGTCGATCTGCGTATTTTAGTTGCGGATCGAGTCATCGCCGCTTCAGCGCTACTCAATGAAAGCATCGCCGCGAGAAAGCAAACGGAACGCGAACGCGCTGAAGCTTTGCTCAAACAGGCCGAAACTATCATCGCCGAAATCACGCCATCACAGCAGAGCCATTTGCTAGATGAGCTGGCGAGCGCGATTGCAGCAGAGCGGGCCGCGTTGAATCCCGCGCCGCCGGAAAAGCAACAGACGCTTTTCACCAATGCGCTGCCTACGCGCAGGCTAACCCGAAATGTGGTTGCCCGTTACGGTGATTATCAGAATGCGCTGGGACGAATTCTTGTTGAAGAACAAGTTCCCATTGAATTGCTCGCGGTGGCTTTTGTGGAAAGCCGGTTCAACCCGCTGGCGCTGTCACCTAAAGGCGCGCGCGGCATTTGGCAGTTGATGCCCGCGACGGCTGCACGTTATGGCCTGACGGTCGAGCCGCTGAACGATCATCGCACGCATCCAGAACATTCGACGCGTGTCGCGGCCAGATACATGCGCGATCTTTATCAGCAGTTCGGCGACTGGAAACTCGCCCTTGCGGCCTACAACTGGGGCGAGGGGAAAGTTCAGCGGGTGATTGACCGAACTGGCCTGCGTGATTTCGACGAAATGGCGCGGCGCGGCCTGCTGCCGCTGGAAACGCGCAACTACGTGCCTGCGGTGTTGGCTGCCTGGGCGCAATTAAGCCAACGCAGCACCACAGCAAAATGAAAGGAGAACGTATGCAATTCCTGAGATGGTTTGTCGTTGTAGGAAGCTTGTTCTGGTTCGTGCCATTCGCCCACGCGCAAAGCTTTACCTTGCAAGTCGAACACGAACACACGCTGTGTAACTGTCGCGGGACGCTCATCATCACGCCGGAGAAGATTGAGTACCAGACTTCTGAAAAGCGCGATGCGAGCATCTGGAAATATGTCGAAATCCGGCAGATCACGGTGGTGTCGCCAGTCGAAATGGAACTGGCGACTTACGAAGATCAGAAACGAATGGCCGGTCGCGACCGCATTTTCAAATTCAGGTTGCTGGAAGGACAGATCACACCGGAGATCAGCGCCTCGTTGTTGGAGAAAAAAACGCAGCCCCTGGTGACCAGTGTGCCGCCACAGAGCGAAGGCGAGCCGCAGTTCGCCATACCTGTGAAGCATCTGCACACTTTCGGCGGTTGTTCAGGCACGCTCAAAATTTACGCCGACCGGGTGGCCTTTGAATCGCAGACAGACGCACGCTTCTGGCGTTATAGCGATATTCAGAGCTTCAGCCATTCGGAACGTTACCGGTTTGAAATCATTAGCTATGAAAACAGAGTCGGCGGGCCGAAGGCTTATAACTTTCAGTTGAAAGAAGAACTTCCTGCGACGGCCTACGACTATGTATGGGCGCGTGTTTACCCAACGAAGTTCCACCACGGCGGCAGTGTTGTGCAGCCAGCCGAAAGCCCTCTGGGGGCTAAACACTGATAGGCCGACGAGGGAAGCGGCTGGAAAGCTGAACTTGAAGTTAAAGAAAGAGTCTCGAAGGGCGAGGGGCACTGAATCATCGAATTGAGAGAAACACTCTTACACTCTCCAGATTGCGTGCGATCCATTCAGCGGTGCGCAGATCAGATGGGATCAGCGGGTGGCGACTGATGTCGAGACCCTGTCTCTGAACATTAGTCTGGCGGTACGTGAAGAGAAACTGAAGGAGGATCGAGCATGAACAAGGATGCTTCAGACAGCCAGATGCCGCAGATGAAATTAGCTTGGTTCCTCCTACGCCTGTTTGTGGTAGCCGTTCTGATCAACTACGTCTGGGAGATTGTTCAGGCCCCGCTCTACGTCGGGATGGAAAATTTCAATTTGGTGTGGTGGCACTGCGGGCTAGCTGCGCTGGGCGATGGGTTGTTAGTCCTATTGATCTATGCGGTTGGCTGGGGTGTGTTGCGCAGGCGGGATTGGTTCGTGCGACCGGGA
>CAZRXE010000910.1:0-8096 GCA_964603695.1 uncultured Heliomicrobium sp. | reverse complement strand
GCTGGCAGCGCGGGCAAAAATACGTTGACCGCCCGCCCTGCGCCAGTCGGCGAATGACCGCGCCGCAAGTCAAACAAGGCTGCCCTTCGCGTTCGTAAACCAGCCAACTGTCTTCATACGCGCCGTCGCCGTAACGTCCATAAACTTCGCGCGGATCGGTCTCCAGAGTGCTGCCGGCGTCAATGGCTTCGGTCAGCACGCCGAGGATTTCGCGGTGCAAAACTTCCGTGCGCGGCTTTGAAAGTTGGTTGGCGGGAAGTTGCGGACTGATTCCGGCGCGATGCAAGGCTTCGGCGGCGTAAATGTTGCCGAGTCCCACGACGCGCGTTTGATCCAGCAAAAACAGTTTGATGGCTTGTTTGCTGCCCTTCAGCTTTTCGTGCAAATAAGCGGCGGTGAAGGCGGCGTCGAACGGTTCCGGCGCGAGTTTTCGCAAATGCGAAACAGCTTCCAATTCGTCGCGCCTGACCACCAACATCATGCCGAAATGCCGTTGATCGGCGAAAAGCAGCTTCTGGCCACTGTCTAGCCAGAACGTCGCGTGCGTGTGCGGCGGCGGCTCCAAATCCGGCCCGCCGTATACGAACCGTCCAGTCATTCGCAAATGCGTAATCCAGGTTCGCCCGTTGGAAAGGTGCGCCAGAATGTGTTTGCCGCGTCGCGAGACGTCCTCGACGCGGGCATTTTTCAGCCAGGCGGCGAATTGGCGCGGCGACGTTTCCGGCGCAAGTCCGGGGCGCAGCAACTGGGCTTTGACGATGGTTCGTCCGGCAATCAACGCGCGCAAATGGCGCGCGACCATTTCGACTTCAGGGAGTTCAGGCATGCCGGAGTGTTTACCACAAACCGCCGCAATCTGGACAGATCGCGTGGCCTCGTGTCATAACCGCGCTTCCGCACAACCAATCAAATTTCAATTGAGGATTACATGAGTTCACGCCGTCAATTCATTCAATCGCTTGCGGCCACGACTGCCGCAGCGACCCTGGAGGTTCCGATGCTTGCTTCCCCGCAATCTCACCGCCGCAACATCAAACTCGGCTTCGACAACTTTTCGATCCGCGCCTTCGGGTGGAAAGCGCCGCAACTGCTGGATTACGCCGCCCGGCTGAAAGTGGACACGGTGTTGTTTTCAGACCTGGATGTTTACGAAAGCCACGACGAAAAATACCTGAAAGACATCAAGCGCAAAGCAGACGATCTTGGCATTGAACTGCAGGCCGGCACGGGCAGTATTTGCCCATCGGCCAAATCCTTCAGCCCGCGTTTCGGCACTGCCGAAGAGCATTTGCTGTTGACCATTCGCGTGGCCAAAACGCTCGGCTCCAAAGTAGCGCGCTGTTATCAAGGCACGGTTGACGACCGCAAATTGCCCGGCGGTTTGCCCGGGCGCTGGAAAGACACAATCAAAGTCTGCAAAGCAGTTCGTTCGCAGGCGATTGATGAGGGCGTCAAAATCGCCATTGAAAACCACGCGGGCGACATGCAGGCCTGGCAACTGGTCAATCTGATCGAAGAATGCGGGCGCGATTACGTCGGCGCAACGCTCGATTCCGGCAACGCAACCTGGACGCTGGAAGACCCCATGCGCAATCTGGAAATTCTGGGGCCTTATGCCGCAACCACAGGCATTCGCGATTCGATGGTCTGGGAAACAGCGGAAGGCGCAAACGCCGGTTGGACAGCAATGGGCGAAGGCCAGGTGGATTGGCAAAAATACTTCGACCGCTTCGCACAGCTTTGCCCCGGCGTGGCCGTACAGTTGGAAATCATCTCCGGCGCGATTCGGCCTTACCCTTTCAAGCAGGAAGATTTCTGGCAGTTTTACGGCGACATTCGCGCCAAGGAGTTTCAGAACTTCACCGATATGGCCAAACGCGGCAAAGCGATTGAAAGCTTCAAACTGCCCGCCGGTCAGGATCGCAAATTGGCCGAGCAGGAATTCCAGAAAGCCGAACTCGAACGCAGTCTCAAGTATTGCCGCGAAGTGTTGGGGCTGGGATTGAAAGTTTGAAGCTCGCAATTTGATCGCATACGATGGCGTCAGGAGAGGTAAGAAATCATGTCCATCAGACAAGTGACCGTGCAATTAACCGCCAAGAGTTTGTTAGCCGTTGTCGAACAGCTTCCGCCCAAGGAACTGCGTGAGTTCAAAAAACAACTCATCGGCAGCCGGCGGCGCAATGAAGGGACTCAAAATGGCGAAAGCGCCCTGATCGAGGCCACAAAAGAATCCTTGCCTGTTTCCGAAAGCCGCCGTCTCAAACGCCTGGGCGCTAAAAGTGAGCAGCAGACATTGACCGAGCAAGAACGGTTGGAATACCTGGCGCTGGCACAGAAAGCCGAACAAATCAGCGTGCGGCGAGTCGAAGCACTGGCTGCACTCTCAAAACTGCGCGGTCAATCCGTCAGTGAAATCAAGAAAGAAATCGGTTGGAAAGGCGGCGAGGATGGCTGATAACCCCGTTCCGCAATCTGTCCGACGCTTTGTTCGCGACCGAGCGGGCAACCGCTGCGAATACTGCCGGCACTTGGCTGAATACGCTACGGGACCTTTTGTTTGCGATCACGTTTTACCTCGATCCAAGGGCGCTGGAAACTCGCCCGATGAACTGGCCTGGGCTTGTTCTTACTGCAACGGTCATAAACATTCCAAAACCCACGCGCGCGATCCCAAAACCAAGCGCAATGTGGCGCTTTTCAATCCGCGCCGGCAAAGATGGCTAGATCATTTCGCTTGGAGCGATGACTTTCTGATGATTAACGGGCTGACGGCGACGGGCCGTGCAACAGTTGAGGCGTTGCAATTGAACCGTCCTGAATTGCTCAAGCTGCGTGGGGCCTTGCTTCTGCTTGGCGAGCATCCTCCTCAAATGACCCAAACGGATTAACCGGCTTCGCCGAATGCAAAGTCGAGATTGTCAGGCTAACTAACAGCGGCTTACGATGCGTTGACTAAAGGAAGGCTTATGCAAAGCATACAAGTTCAAATCACCACCGAACAACTCTTTGAGGCGATCAAGCAACTGCCCGTCAAAGAGCAGATCAAACTACGCAACCGGCTCAATCAATTGCCGGAATCAAAAAAGAACGGTAACCGCAAAGGCGTTCAGGAAAAAAAACAAGATGATGTCGAAACCGATTTACTTGCTCGCATCCGATTCTATTCACAGTTGCCGCAAAAACCTCAGCGTAGGCTCAACCAGTTGAGGCGCAAGCGACAGGCAGAAACAATCTCGGATTCCGAACTGGCCGAGTTGCAGGCTCTTTGGAGCCGCGTTGAATGGATGAATGTCGAGCGGCTGGAAGCATTGCTTGAACTGGCAAAGTTGCGCAAAACCGATCTGGAAACATTGATGCACGATCTTGGCTTGGATAAAAAACGCTATGCCTTCTAACCGCCCTACGCCTAAGCAGAGAGAACTGGTTGCAACGCGAGCAAAATTCCGCTGTGAATACTGTTTGATCCCAGTCCTGGCCTCCACACAGCCATTCAAAGTGGATCACATTATCCCAAGTAGTAAAGGCGGCTTAACCGAACTTCACAACCTCGCTTTCAGTTGCGGTTGCAATGATTACAAGCGCGATTACACACACGCCATTGACCCGGAAAGCGGAGAGTCCGTGCCGCTCTTTCATCCACGCCGGCAGAAGTGGGCGGATCATTTTGCCTGGAGCGAAAATTCGCTGGAGATCGTTGGGCTAACGCCAACCGGGCGCGCAACAATCGCTCTGCTGCGAATGAACCGCAAGCAGTTAATAACATTGCGCGGATTTCTACTCGCCGACGGCAATCATCCACCAATTGATTGAGGAAACCTTTGTGACCAATTTTCGAGGAATACTTCCGGCGGTCTGCACCCCTTTTGATGCCGAAGGACGCTTTCGCGCCGATTCGTTTGAACGCTTGCTGGATCGTTGTTACGCCGCCGGCGCGGACGGCATGTACGTTTGCGGCCAGACTGGCGAAGGCTTGCAGCAAAGCGCCGCGCAGCGAAAGCTGGTGGCTGAAACGGCGATCAAGGCTTCACCCAAAGACAAAACCATCATTGTCCACATCGGCGCAATAAGCACGGCGGAAGCGATTGATCTCGCCAAACACGCCGCTCGCGTCGGCGCGCGCGCCGTCAGCGCCTTGCCGCCTTTGGGTAATTATTCGTTCGCTGAAATCAAAGCTTATTACGCGGCGATTGCGGCAGCTTCGGATGTCCCGCTACTGATTTATTACTTCCCTGCCTTTGCGCCGAGCCTCAACAGCCTGGCGCAGATTTTGGAATTGTGCGCCATTCCCAACATTATCGGGTTGAAATTTACGGCCAACGACTTGTTTTTGCTTTCGGAAATCAAAAAGAGCGGCGCGACCATTTTTTACGGCACGGATGAAATGCTGGTGGCGGGTTTGGCGATGGGCGCGGACGGCGGCATCGGCAGTTTTTACAACGTCGCGCCGGAATTGTTCGTGCAACTTTACCGGCAAACGTTGGCAGGCGAATGGGAACAAGCGCGCCAAACACAACGACCGATCAACGAACTGATTTCCATTGGACTGAACTTTCCCGTCGTTCCCGTGGTCAAAGCGATGCTCCGCCGCCAGGGGTTGGATTGCGGACAGTGTTTGCCGCCGCGCCGCTCGCTGACCGCCGATGAAGAAAGCAGGCTCGATCAAATGCTGGCGCAATCCGAAATCGGTCAGACGTTGTTTGCCGGAGCGAGCCAATGAAATCCGCGCGCGCTGCTTGGGTGCTGGTTGGTTTGTTGTGGGTGGTGGCGATGCTGAATTACCTGGATCGGCAAGCCGTCTTTTCGATGTTCCCGCCGCTGCAACAGGAATTCAAAGTTTCCTCTTCGCAGCTTGGTTTGCTCAGCACCTTTTTTCTGTGGGTTTACGGCGCGGTCAGTCCGCTGGGCGGTTTTCTGGCGGATCGTTACAGCCGCAAAAAAATCATCATTTTCAGTTTGGCCGTCTGGTCGGCGGTCACCTGGCTGACGGGTCACGTCGGCAGTTTCAATCAACTGCTGGGCGCACGCGCGTTGATGGGTTTGAGCGAAGCCTGTTACATCCCGGCGGCGCTGGCTTTGATTGCCGACCGGCATGGCGAACGCACACGTTCGCTGGCCACCGGACTGCACCAAAGCGGCATTTACGTCGGCATCATTCTGGGCGGCTGGTTCGGCGGCTGGCTGGCACAACATTACGGCTGGCGCTCGGCTTTCACAGTGTTGGGCGTGGCGGGAATCGTTTACGCGCCGATTTTGCTTTTCGGCATTGAGGAAAAAACTCCGGCGGCATCGAAAACGGAAGCGCCTGCTGAGAAATTGCGATTCTCGGACGCAGTGGCAACGCTTTTGAACAATCGCGATTTTCTGCTGCTGGCGGTTGCCGCCACCTGTTTTTCGATTGCGGGCTGGGTGGTGATGACCTGGCTGCCGCTTTACCTTTACGAACGCTTTCAAATGAATTTGACCGGCGCTGGATTTTCCGCGACTTTTTGGATTCAGGCAGCGGCCTTCGGCGGCGTCGCACTGGGCGGATGGCTGGCGGATCGTTGGAGCGAAAAGAATCCTCTGGCGCGTAAATGGATCCCGCTGTCAGGCTTTCTGGCCGGCGGAGCGTTTCTGTTTCTGGTCGGCTGGACAAGTTCAAAAGCCATGTTGATTCCCGGCTTGATCGTTTACGGCCTGAGCCGAGGTTTTTGGGATTGCACATTGATGCCCATGCTTTGCCGCATTGCGCCGGAACATTTGCGCGCCACCGGCTACGGCATTTTCAATCTGGCCGGAACAGTGGTCGGCGGAACGCTGGCCTGGGCCGCCGGCGCGCTGAAAGAAGCCATAGGGCTTGGCGGCGCATTGCGCATTTCCGCAGTGATTTTATGCGCCGCCGGACTGACATTGATTCCCATACGGCTGAATGCGCGGCGTCAGCGGCCCGATTCAAATCAGGTCGCGCTCGCTTGCAAACCGCTATAAACGCGGCAACACTCTGGCCTTTTTTGTCAGTAGCAAGTAGTCAGTTGAGATTCGTCAACTGACTACTTGCTACTGACTACTGACTACTGACCCAAGGAGACTTTGCGATGCTTCCCTCATCGTTCTTTCATCGCGTACTTGCGACATCACTGCTGATAGCGTTGTTCTCGATTGCGGCCTTTGCTCAGGCGGGCGGCAAACAGCAAATGGATGAAGACTTCGCTCGTTCGGTCAAAGACTGGACGACCAAACCCGAATTCATCAGCCCGCTGGTGGATCATCTGCCGAAAGTGGCGGGCGTGCCTTCGCCCAAAGACGTGCTGGGCTATCACATCGGCCAGCCGAAAAAGCTGACTTACACGGCGGATAGTTACAAATACTATCGCCGTCTGGCCGCCGCTTCGCCGCGCGTCAAAGTCATCAATATCGGCCAGACCGACGAAGGCCGCGAATGTCTGGTAGTCTTTGTCGGAAGCGAAGAGACGATCAAGAATCTGGAAACCTATCGAGGTTATCTGGCGCAACTGGCCGATCCGCGCCGTCTGACCGAAGCTCAGGCACAGGAGATCGTCACCAAAGCCAAGCCGATTTATCACTTCAGCGGTGGTCTGCACAGCGCCGAAACCGGCCCGCCCGAAATGTTGATGGAACTGGCATATCGGCTGGCAGTCGAAGATTCGCCGCTCATCAATGCCATTCGCGACAACGTGATTGTTTCAATTACGCCCGCCGCCGACCCGGACGGACGCGACCGTTATGTGGATTGGTATTACCGCTACAAGATTGACGAAAAAGGCGAGGAGGACTCGATGGGCGGCCCGCCGTATTGGGGCAAATACATCTTTCACGACAACAACCGCGACATTAACTACTCGCAGGTGACGATGCGCAATCTGCTGAACTGGTACTTGCAATGGCATCCGCCGATCATGCACGACCTGCACGAATCGGTTCCGTTTATGTACACCTTCAGCGGACAAGCGCCGCAACAGCCGGGCCTTGATCCGATTCTTTATGGCGAATTGCCATGGTTCGCGAACTTTGAAATGGCGCAGATGATTAAGTACGGAATGCCCGGCGTTTGGACGCATGCGTTCGTGGATATGTGGTCGCCTGGCTATCTGGCTTTTATGTCGTCGAATCACAACGGAATGATTCGGATGTACGAAACCTTCGGCAACGGCGGCGCGAACACCATGAAACGCCGCGTGGCTCCGCCTGAAGGCGCAGGCCAGACGTCGCGCGAATGGTATCGTCCGCTGCCACCTTACCGCGAAGTCGAATGGTCTTTGCGCAACAACACGAATTACATGCAAACCGGCGTGCTTTCGGCGCTACAATTGACTTCGCAATTTCCCAAACTCATCGTCGAAAACTTCTACAAAAAATCGCGCAACTCGATTGAGTCCGGCAAAAACAACGCGCCTTACGGCTTCGTGATTTTGCCGCACGACGATCCGACGCGCCTCGAATTCCTGGTCAATACTTTGCGGTTGCAAGGTATTGAAGTCGGGCGCACGACGGCGGAAATTAAGCTGAAGGAAGGCGCGTTTCCGGCGGGTTCGTTCATCGTCAAACTCGATCAACCTTACGGACGGCTGGCCAAAATCCTGCTCGAAAAACAAAACTTCCCCGATCCAAGCCTGCGCACTTACGACGACACTGGCTGGACGATGGGCTTGATGACGCAAACTGACATCAGGGAAATCGCCGACAAAGCGGTTCTCGGCGTCGCCGTGACCCCCGTGGACAAGTTGGAAGTGAAAGGCCAAATCAAAGGCAACACGACCGTCGGTTACGCCGTTGCCAATCACGGATCGAACAATCTGATTACGCTGCGTTACCGGCTGCGCGATGTGAAGTTTCTAGCCAACGAAAAAAGCTTCAAAGTCGGCGAGAATGAATTGCCAGCGGGTTCTTTCATTCTGTCGGCGAGCGATAAATTGAAAGCCGCCGTCGAAGCTCTGGGCTTGACTGCCGTTGCGCTGTCGGCAATGCCGGACGTGCCGATGCACGAAGTTGATCTGCCGCGACTGGCCGTTTTCACCACCTGGGGCAACACTCAGGAAGTCGGCTGGGTGCGGCACGCGCTGGATAAATTCGAGATCAAATACGACCTGATTTAC
>CAZRXE010000909.1:0-3866 GCA_964603695.1 uncultured Heliomicrobium sp. | reverse complement strand
ACGCCAACATCGGCATCAGCTTACCCGGAACCGGCGAAGAACCACGCGCCCCAGTGTTCGTGGACGGCAAACTGCGGACGACGCTCAAGGGCGCAAGCATCGTCCCCGAATTCATCGAGATTTTGAATCAGTACGTGGCGTCGAAATATTCAGCGCAAGCCCGCGCGGCGAGTTCAAACTAAAGCTCGCCGTGCCGTTTCCCTCGTCTCCCCCTGCGTTGTTCGATTTTCGATGCCGCCCGCTCGAGTTCCCTCAGCAAGAACAGTCAGCAATCGAAACAAGGAGTAACGACCATGCCAACCAAATTGAAAATGCACCTGGGGTTAGTTGTTTTGACCGGCCTCTTTCTGTTCACCGCCCTGCCCGCTTTCGGCGCGCAAGAAAAACAAACCCAGCAACAATTCATTGACGATGTCCGCAAAAACTTCGAGGAAGAAAAGTTCGACGAGTTGGACAGCGCCGCTTACCTCGCGCGCGAAAGCAAAGAGCGATTTCCCGGCGCAGAATGGAAGCTCTATATCTTTTACCGCACGTTGACCGCGCCGCGTTCCGGCGCAAAAGCCACCGATCAGGAATGGACGATTCACATCGAACGGCTGAAAAAATGGGCGGATAAGACTTCGGATTCAATGACAGCGCGCGTGGCATTGGGCGCGGCCTGGGCCGAATACGCCAAGAAAGCCTACACCTCCGCCGAAGACTGGATGAACGCCGAAGGCAAAATCGGCGGCAAAGAGTTTCAACGCCGAATGACGCAAGCCAAAAAGGCGCTGGAATTCGATCCCATCAAACTAACCACCGCTTTCTTTCGTCGCGTCAAACGCGAGTATTCGACCAAGACCGGCACTGAACTCAAATCCTATTGCCCGCACTGGTATGTCGTCCGGCTGACCATCGAACAGGCGCATCCGTGGGAATGGGGCCGTTACGACAACATCTTCGGACAAGGCGTCGCGCTCGAACCAACATATTATTACCTCTACCAAACCAAAGCCGCAGACCTGCTGCCCGTCCCCCTGGGACACGGAACCAAAGGCCAATGGGAAGCCTTCGCCGACAACTCCGCGCGCTCCATCGGCGGCAAAGAAGGCGAGATCACTTACTATATGATCGTTTCGCACCTGCGCCGCTTTTTCGACACCAGCCTGTCGCAAGGCAATTTTTTCCGTGACAACCTGATTTCGGGCACGCGCCTGCTGGAAGGCCACAAACAAATCGAAGCCACTTACGGAACCAGCAACGTCCGGCAAAACGAAATGGCGTTGATGGCTTCGATGGCCAAGCAATATGCAATGGCCAAAGTCTTCTTTGATGAGATTGGCGAGAACTGGGAACCTACGGTCTGGCGGCACAAATCCGAATTCGATGGCTACAAAGCATTGGTCACGGCCAAAGCGCCGCGCGCGCCGGCCACCGGCGTTATCAGCGAGCCGTATGGCACAACTCCGGTTGTGCAAACCGATCTTTCGGGGCTGAAAGCCAAAGTCTCTTCGCGCCAAACGAGCTTTGCGAAAAGTCAGGATGTGGTGATCGAAGTGGTGATTGAAAATCCTTCGGCCAGCGCTTATGGCTTGAGCCTGGCGGCGCTCTCGCTGGCGATTCTGGATGTCACCAAACGCCAATCCGAAGTCACCTTGCTGCCGCAATCGAACGATGCACTGGCCACGGCCAAAGTCATCAAACCCGGCGAAACGGTCAGCCTCAGCTATCGCGTCAACTTCGCGCTGAAGCCGGGCGAATACAAAATCAAGATGAAATCCGTCGCTTCAAACGAACTGGCGATTAAGATCGGCGCTGCGATTGCCGCGCCGCGCCGGTGAACCGCAAATGAAGCATCAGCAAATACCGCCGCAAACACCGGCGAGTTGCGCGAGTGGCGCAGCCCGCCGGTGTTTTGATTTTGAATTCACGGAAAATTCGGCATTGCCGTTTTTACCGGCGACGAACGGCGTTTCGCGGAGCTTGCGTTGCGGCGTTGTTCAAAAAATAGCTTGCCGGTAAAGCGTTGGCCTGTTCGTCAACGACTTCGCGCGCAACCGGAGCATCGGCGAATTCGATTTGCATGGCGTCGGCGGAGGCTTTCCCCGCCGCAACAAAGCGCAACGTCACCATCTGACGCAGGCCTGCCGCCAACTTCCGGCCCGTGGGCAAAGCCAGCGCCACTCCGACGCGCCCGCTTTTCGCCGCCAGCTCATTGACGTGCAAAGTCGCACCCGTAGCATCGCGCCCTGCTTCCGCGCCTGCCAATCGCCACTTCGCCGCGTCGAAACGCAAACTGAACCCCAGCGCATTCTCAGAGCCGTTCGCGTCCAGCTCAATCGAAATTATCCGCTCTCCGCTCTCCGCTGTTTGTTGCGGGCGGCCATAAACCATGGACGCCGAGCGATTGGCCGCGAGCGTCTGATTGCGGACAAGCGACAATGAACTGGCAGCCACTGGCTGCGTCGGCCCGCCTGCCGCCAGAGCCGGATCCGTGCCGAGGTAACGCCCCGCCTGCACCCAATCGGTGATGGTCAAGCGACCGTCGCCTTTCGTGTCGCGCGGGGCGCAATCCGCGCGTTGGAATTCTGCGCCCGCCGCCGGCACGTCCAACCCCGCCGCAAAGCGTCCCACCTGCACCCAATCCGTAATGGTCAAAGTGCCGTTGTTGCTGCCGTTCGGGCGCGGCGTAACGTCGGCTTCGTAGCCGGGCACGACCGTCACGCTGCCCGCCGTGTAAGCCGCCGGGATGGCGACGGCGCTGGCATCGGAGACTTCGCGCTGAAGCGGTTGATCGCCGAAATCGAGCGTCGTCATTCCAGCAGCGGCAGTCGCGGCCAGATTGAACGTGACTACCGCAATCTGGCGCGTCCCGGCGGCAAACTTCTGCCCGGCAGCGAGCGCCAGGCCAATGCCGATGCGCCCTTGCGCGGTTTGCGTGGTGACGGTCGCAAGCTGCGCGCCCGCCGCGTCCGCGCCGAGCGAAGCTTGCGGGCTGGAGAGTAGCGCCGGATCGAAGCTGAGCGTGAAGCCGAGCGCGTTCTCATCGCCTTGCGCAACCAGTTCGATGGGCACGGCCAGGCCGCTCGAACCCGGCGCGGCGCTCGTGGCTGCGACGCGAACGACGCGCGGCGTGGCGACGCCCGCTTGCGTGACGGTGAAGGTTTGATTGTTGATGGTGATGAGGCCGGTGCGCGGGCCGAGCGTGTTGGCCGCGACGGTGAAGGCAACCATGCCATTGCCCGCGACGCTGCTACCTGCGGTGATGGTCAGCCAGTTGGCATTGGTGGTCGCCGTCCAGGTGCAGCCGTCTTGCGCGGTGACGGCGATGTTGCCGGTGCCGCCGGTGGTGGGAAAGGATTGGGTGATTTGGGAGATGGTGAGCGGCAGAGCAAATGAGTAGCGCCCACCAGTATTGTCGCCACCGGCTCCCCAGACGATCATTTCACGACCTGTCCACACAGCAGTGTGAGCGCTTCGCGCACTTGGTGCGCCAGTGGTACTGATAGCTGTCCAAGAATCTGTTGTCAGATTATATCGCCCGCCCGTATTTAAACCGACGCTGCCATTAAAGCCACCCCAGACGATCACCTCACTGCCCGTCCACACTGCCGTGTGCTGATGTCGTGCGCTGGGCGTGCCTGTATTATTGGTAGCCATCCACGAATCCGTCGCGGGGTTATACCGTCCACCTGTGCTGAAGTAACTGCCATTGTTGTTATCGCCCCCAAAGACAATCATCTCACTTCCTGTCCACACGGCAGTGTGGCGAAGTCGCACACCGGGCGCGCTATTCGTTGTGGTGGTTATCCACGAGTCAGTCGCTGGATTGTATCGCCCTCCTGTGCTGGCGGCACCATTAGCGAAGCCGCCCCAGACGATCATCT
>CAZRXE010000908.1:0-12191 GCA_964603695.1 uncultured Heliomicrobium sp. | reverse complement strand
TGTCAGTGTCGTCTTTCAGCATGCGGTACTTCGCTTCCTCGCTGTTCTCGTTCCAGTAGCCGTGTTTGGCCGAACGAAAGAAAAAGAAAAGCGCGCCCGCCAGCAGCAGCAGGAAGAAGAAGTACGCGAAGTAAATGCTGGGATAAACGTAATCGCGCATGGCGTGTCCTTTGTCAGGTGTCCGTGGTCGGTTGTCGGTTGTCAGTCGCAGATAACCGGTAAACGAAAACGACTGACGACTGACCACTGGCCACGAACAACAAACCGTCAACTACTTTTCGTAATCATTGTCGGGCCGCCAGTTTTTGGCGCGTCCCAGGGTTTGCAGATAAGCGATCAGCGCCTGCACTTCCTGTTCGTTCTGCGCAATCCACGGATAAGGCGGCATGATCGAACCCGGAACCAGATCGCGCGGATTACGGAAATGCGCGATGTGCCATTGTTCGTCGTATTTGCCTCCGACGCGCGACAGATCGGGGCCGGTGCGTTTGGTTCCGAATAAGTGCGGCGAGTCGTAAACAAATTCATCCGGCGTTGAAACCGGCGCGTCCACGCCGCGCCAACCCGAACGTTTGGTGTCGGCCAGCAAGGTGCGTGTTTGTTGTGTGTGGCAGTACCAGCAGCCTTCGCGGACGTAAATCGCGCGCCCTTTCAATTGCTGTTCGGTGTAAGGCTGTAACTTGCCGGTCACGCCTTTGCTGGGGTCGTTGTTCTCGAACGGCTTCGACCACGTGGTATCAATCAACGGCGGCGCCACGGTCGTCAGCAATCCGCCGAGGAAAAACAGCCCCAGCGCGGCGACGACGAAAACAGCGGCGCTGTAATCAGCTTTGCGTAACATAGCGATCTCCTCCTGCTCTCAAGCTTGCAAGTCCATTTCGTAGGGCGAACTTTTGAGCGGCAACCCGACCCACGCGCTCAAGGGAACGCCGAACGGATAGCCGCCGGCTTCGAGCAGATGTTGTTTTCTCAATTCAGACAGTTGATGAATCTTTCGGCACTGCGTGTTTTGCCGCCGGATGGCTTCCGCCACATCGTCTTCGGCGGTGGATTCCATCGCCAGCGCGGCTTCGTGGTTGCGTGCGATGACCCGGTCGAACAGCGGTTTTTGAAACGCCTGGTAAAGCAGCAGGTTTCGCCGCAACTCGTCCGCTTTGGCGATGCCTTCGGGCGAAGGCAGGCTTTCAATCAGTTTCGACAAACTGGCGATGCCCATGTTCAATCCCTGTCCGCGCGCAGGGTGCAGCGAATGCGCGGCGTCGCCGATCAGCACGACATTGCCGCGCGCGTACTCATTGCTGTGAACCATCTTGACCGGATAAAACCCCGCCAGGTCGGAATCGAAATCGCAAAGCAGATTGGCGCGGCGTCCCAGCGTCTCCGCGCGCTGTTCCTTCGTCGAATTCTTCCAAAAGGCGATGCCTTCGGAACCGATGGGCAGCGTCACTTTGACTTGATCTTCCGGGCCGTGCCGTGTGACTTGGACACGGCGCGGTTGTCGCTGCTGCAAAATCAGGATTCCGGCATTGCTGGAATAGCGAAACAGATAATCATCCGGCTTCAATCCCGCCGGACGCGGCCCGAACAGCGCCACCAGCGGATGAATGTATTGATGCTCCATCGCCGAAAACTTCATTGCCGCGCGCACCTGCGAATTCGTGCCGTCCGCGCCGACCACCAGTTTGGGTTTGATCGTGGCGCTTTCCCCGGTCGGCAAATCCACTGTCAGCGATTCGATGCCTTCGTCAGTCACTTCAAACTTGCGCGCAATCACCGGCTGCAAGCGCAAGAAATCCGGATTCTCTTCGGCCAGTTCCAAAAACAGTTCAGCAATCAGGTCGTGGTTGAAGACCAGAAAGTACGGGTATGGAATCGGTAATTCGTCGTATTTCACAGACAGCAAGACTTCGCCTTCAGCGGTGCGATATTCGTGGCCGACGCGCTTGCCCGCGCCGCGTTCAAAGAACTTGTCCAACACGCCCCAGCGCGCCAGCAATTCGACGACGTAAGGTTGCAGATGGTCGCCGCGCGCCGTATCGAGCGGCATCTTGCGCTGTTCGACCACCACAATGTTGTACCCGCTGTGGCGCAGCGCGCAGGCCAACGCGGAACCGGCAATCCCGCCGCCAACAATCAGAATGTCCGTTTCGATTACCGGCATACCTCTCTCCCGGGAGCGCACGCGGCCTCGCGTGCGGGTTTACTGGAAAAGCGCACGCGAGGCCGCGTGCGCTCCCAGGCTTTAAGCCGTCGCCGCCGCGGTCTTTTGTGGAGCCGCGCTGCCGCCCGTGCCGATCATCGTCGCCAGCACGTTGTAGCCGAACGCCACGATCCCGCCGAACATCAACACGCCGGAAAAGAACCGCACGATCCACACCGGCTTCAGCGCAATCACAGTGTCAATGAATGGAATTGCCGGATTGTTCCATTGCCAACCCTGCCAAACGCCGCCCAGCCACAAGGTGACGAAAAAGCCTACGCCGCCGATCAGGAACAGCCAGAAACTCCAATTGGCCAGCGATTCGGAATAGAGCGGGCGACGGAACAAACGCGGAACCACGTAATAGCAGCCAGCAATGGCGAAGAAGGAAAACGCGCCCAGCACGGCCATATGCGCGTGGCCGGGAATCCAGTCGGTCTTAGAGACAATCGCGTTGACCGAACGCAAGCTGTGCATCGGCCCCTGAAAACAGGTCAGCAGGTAAAACACCACACCGGACATCAGGTATTTCAGCGGCACGTTGTTGCGCAGTTGATCCCACTGTCCGCGCATCGTCGCGAAGAAGTTGTAAACCACAGCCCAAACCGGAATCAGCAGCATCACCGAAAAGACGATGGCAATGGTTTGCAACCATTGCGAAATCGGCCCGTGGATCATGTGGTGAGCGCCCGTCCACACGTAAACGAAGGCCAGCGACCAAAACCCGATCATCGAAAGTTTGTGGCTGTGCAGCGGATTATTCGAGGTTTTGGGAATGAAGTAATAAGCGATGGCCAGACCGACCGGCGTGAAGATCAAACCGACGGCGTTGTGTACGTACATCCAGTTCAGATTGGCCTGATTGACGCCCGTCGCAAACAGCGCCGCGAAATTGCCTGTCAGGTAAACAAACGCTGTCCACAAAACCGTTCCCATCGCGTACCACAGCGAGACGTACATTTGTGTGTACTTGCGTGTGATGATGGTTCCGAAAATGTTCGCGCCGAACATCACCCAAGCGACGACCACCAGCACGTCCAGCGGCAGCGGCAATTCGGCGTATTCCCAGCCCTGATTCCAGCCCATGACCGTTGAAACCACCGCGCCCAGAATGATGACGTTCCATAGCACAGCCGTCGCCACGCCGAGTTTTTCGCTCCACAGCCGTACGCCACAAAGTCTGGGCACGACGTAATACATCAAACCCATGTCCGCAGCCAGCAGCCAGCCGAAGAGCATGCCGTTGACGTGCAACGGGCGCAGTCGTCCATAAGAAAAGTACTGCACAGTGCCGAGCAGTTCCGGCCAGACGAATTTGGCCGCGATCATCAACGCGACAATGCCGACGATGAAAAAATAGGAAGTGGAGCTGACCAAAAAGAGCTTGGCCGTTGTGTCCTGGTGAATGGATTCGTTGAAGCGGGCGGCCTGCGAAACCGGAATTTCGCCCGCTTTGTTGAGTGTAACTTCAGCTTGCATATCGCCTCACTTTTTCGCTTGGTTGAAACTTCTCAGGTAATTGACCAGATCACCGATGTCATTTTGCCTCAGCCCGTAATCCGCCCAGGGCGGCATCGCAGTGCCTTGCACGCCGTACATCAAGGATTCAAACAAGCGGCGGTCGCTGATTGAATTCAGAAAGTCCGCGTTTCGCAAATTGCGCGGGCGCGGCTGAATGTCGAGCGAGTTAGGCCCTTTGCCATCGGCCTTCTTGCCGTGACAGCCGGTGCAACGTTGCAGGAAGATTTGTTCGCCGCGTTTGATTGATTCGGCGCTGCTTGGCACCGGATTGATTTCGGGAACCTGGCGCGGTTTGAGCGGACGGCGGGCGTCTTTGACAAAATTTTTCTGGATGTGACCGAGCACGCCGCGAATCTGTTCATCGTTCAACACGCGCCCCCAGGCAGGCATGGAAGTGCCGGCGACGCCTTCGCGAATTGATTTCATCAGCCGCTCTTCGGTCTTGCTGTTCATAAAGCCGGCTTTGGTCAGATCGCGGGGGTAGGGATCGAGGTAGACCGAAATCATTCCCTTGCCGTTGCCCTGTTCGCCGTGGCAACGCGCGCAAAGCGTCGAAAACGTCCCCGAAGCATCACTCATCACCGGCGGCGTTTTGAGGCTTATCAGGTAGGCCGTCATCGCTTGAAACTCCGCGTCGGGGAAACTGAACGAAGGCATGATTGAATCCGTAATGCGCGAACGCGGGTCGCGGAAATGTTGCATCGTCCAGGTTTCGTCTTTCATCAGACCTTCAAAGGAAAGGTCCGGCGCAATGCCTCCGTCGCGGTTGCCGAGTTTGTGACAGGCCAGGCACGAACGGTCGTTGACCAACTGATTCCCCAAAGCGATCAATGATCCGCTCGCGCCCGACTCTGCTTTTGGCGTCGTCTCCGCCGCCGTGGTCAGCGTGGGCGAGCCTTCTTTTCCTTTGTTCAAACTGGCGCGATAACGATCCAGCGAAGTTTCCGAAAAATTGATGCCGCGTCTGCTTTTCAAAAAGACGACCAATGCTCTGACCTCATCGTCCTTCAAATCGAATTTCGGCATGAACGACGTGGCGCTGTTGGCGCGCGGTTCGACGATGGATTCCCACAGGTAATCCGGTTTGAATTTCTTGCCGACCTCGCTCAATTCTGGGCCGAGCGTGCCGGCGGAAAGACCTTCGATTTTGTGGCAGCCGTAACAGTTCTTTTCAAAAAACAGTTGACGGCCTTTGGCGACCAGCGGCGTGCTGCGGAAATTGTCTTCGGTGTGGCACTGTGCGCAGTTGGCCTGCATCAGTGTTTTGTCCTTGAGCTTGGGTTTGAAATCCGCGCGCCAGTTTTGCGTCACGTAACCGAGCATCGGGCTGGGCCAGTAATGGTCTTCGCCGTGCGCGTCGAAAGTGTCTAGCCCGCGTCCTTGCCCGTCGTGGCAAACCGTGCAGCCGAAGTCCGAAAATTTATGGCGGCGCTCCCATTTGCCGTTGATCTGTTTGTCGCCGAGTTCTTCCAGGTAAGGATGCGAACGCAAAGGCTGCGCGTGCTCCTTGAAGCGCGGATCGTCGTTGCCTATGTGACAGGTGGTGCAACGGTCAACGCGGTTGTCACCGAAGCGCGTGACGATGATTTGTTCGATGCGCGGGCTGCGACCTTCCAATCCGGCGCGTTCGGCATCCGTTTTCGCCATCGCGCGCGCTTGATCGAAATACGCCGTTTGATGACGCTCCCAGCGGTGGAAAAATTGGTTGTAAAAAACGAGACCGTGAACAATCAGAATCACGAAACTCGCAATGGCTAATGCCAGTCGCATAACTCAATCCTCTTTGGGTACGCACGCGCCCTCGCGTGCGGGTTTGCACGCGAGGGCGCGTGCAAACCCAGGTCTTACCAGGGAGAAACAAATTCCCAGTTCGGTCCTCTGAAGAAAGTGCCGATGATAATCAGGCCGATGTTGACGACCACGAACAGCAGAAACAGCGTGTTGGCCAGCAAGCGGTGTTTGGAAAACCACACGCCGACGCCTTTCGGATTGCGGTCAATGTAAGGAACCAGCAATAGAATCAGGACTTCGAGCGTGGGAATGCCTACGCCGCCCCAGAAGGCCGAATAACTGACCATTTCCTGCAAGCCCAAAAAGTACCAGGGCGCTTTGGCGGGATTCGGCGGATGCAGAATGTTGACGGGTTCTTCCAGCGGCGCGTTGAAGAAAAGCGAAACCAGCAGCACGCCCGCCACAGTGACCACGAAGACGAACAATTCGGCCATAAACAAACTCGGCCAACTGAAGACGGAGTTGTCCGGCACGTTGCCGACTTTGGTGAACGGCCCGCGCACCAAACCCTGAATGCCGAAGCGGCGTTTTTCGACGCCGGCAACGGCCAGCGCAGGCGCGGCAGACGGCGTTAAATCAATTTCCTTCGGCCAATCTTCGGCGGAAGGCTCGGTAGGTTTGTCGTCGGCGTCTGAACCTTCAGGTCGCGACAAGCCGCCGTCTTTGCGGATGCGCCAGAAGTGAACCGAAACCAGCAGCGTCATCAGCAGCGGCAGCACGGCGATGTGCAGCACATAAAATCGGAGCAAGGCTTCCTGACCGACGTTGGTGTCGCCCAGCAGCAGGAACTGCACCTCTTTGCCGACGAGCGGCGCGTAACCCGCGATGGCCGAACCGACCGTGATGGCCCAAAACGCCAGTTGATCCCACGGCAGCAAATATCCGGTGAAGCTGGAAAACAGCGTCAGCAAAAACAGAAAGATGCCGATCACCCAATTGAACTCGCGCGGTTTTTTGTAAGAGCCGGTGAAAAACACCCTGGCCATGTGCAGGAAAACCGCCGCCACCATCGCGTGCGCCCCCCAGCGGTGCATGTTGCGTAGAAAGGTTCCAAAGGCGACCGAACCGCGCAGATCAAGCATTCGGTCATAAGCCTGCGTGGTCGAAGGCACGTAATAAAACATCAACAGCACGCCGCTGATGGTCAGCAGGATGAACAGGAAAAAGGTAATCAGCCCCAGCCCCATCGTGTACCAGGGTTTGAGCGTGTGCCGGTTGACCTTGACCGGATGAACGTGCAGGAAAAAATTGGTGAAGCTGGTTTGCGCGCGCCCCAGGTCAGTGTGCGGCAGCGGGTTGCGAAAGATGGAATGCCAGACATTGGCGGGCAGTTCTTTCAGCGCGTTGAGATAGCTTTTGTTGGCCATCGTTTTCTCCGAAGCCTTTGCTCAGGCGTTGAGATAAGTTCCGGCGGGGACTTCTTCGCCTTTGTCCACTTCCAATTCACCGTTCGGCGCGAGCGTGACCCGATACCACGGCAAAGCCTTCGGCGCGGGGCCGCCAGTGACTGCGCCATCCTGGTCGTAGCGCGAACCGTGACACGGGCAGGCAAATCCCGTTTCCGAAGCCGACACGATGCAGCCCAAATGAGTGCAAACTGTGGAAATGGCGCAGACTTTGTCGCCTTCGCGCACAACGCAAATATTGTGTTCATCCAGTGTGATGCGCGTGCCGGAAGGAAAACCGTCGGGTTTGCCTATGTTGAAGCGGTTGGGTTGGCCGTAAGTTGCGCGCGGTTTGATGAAAACCAGGTTGGAAAAAACGCTGACAACGGCTGAGCCGACTAATCCGAAACTGCTCAGCCAGGTAAGCACGCGCCGCCGCGTAATCTGTCCTTCGGTTGTTGGTTCAATCGGTTCGATGGCCTTTTTCGCCATGACTAGACTCCTCCACGGAAGAATCCACCAACTCCTCCAAGTCTGACCAAAAGACCTGGTATTTGGTTTCTTCCAGATTGCGAAAATAATCTTGTTTGACTGCGAAGATGAAAATCAGAAGAGCCCCGACACCCATCACCAAACTGGCAATAATCGCGATCCAGGTGAGTTCCATAAGGCTGTCGCCTTTCTTGCTATGAATGAGTTGTGATCGTTATTCCCGCTTGATAATGGGTATCGGGTTAAAAAAGAGAACAGCGCAAGGAGAATAGTTGTCGCTTCCCCTCGTCGCGGCTGAGTGCAAGCACCGTTCCATCTCCGCGCATCGGCAAAAATTCGCGTGAAAGGCTGAATTTACAGGCGATTTGACAAGTTCTGCGGAAAGCGTTGAAGAAAGGCTCTGAGGAAACTTTCTCAGTCTGCGAAAAAAAGCTGAGGCATTTTCCGCATCGGGTTCCGGGCATCTACCAATCGGGCTGTTCTCCTGCAATCAGCACCTTGTTGTAACAGTAGGCTCCTGCAAAGTCGCAGTTCTTGAGATTAGCGTCATGAAATTGGGCCGCCTCAATCGTTGCGTTTCTGAAGCAGGCATCTTCGAGATCGGCTCCGCGAAAATCACAGGTTTTGACGTTGCAATCGGAAAAATCAGCGCCCTTCAAGTTTGCGTTGCGGAAATCAATCGTAAGGAAAGAGCGAGGAGCGAAGATGATGCCCTCCAAAAATACGCCGCTGAAATCAAGCGTCTCTTGATCCAAATCGGTTGCACCGAAATACCGCTCGCCGTTTTGATACCGCTGAAGCAGTTCATTCGCGCTTTGCGGCGATTGATAGTCTGCGCTCTTTACCACATTCACCATTCACTTTTGAAAATTGCCCTACGGTTACTTGATGTGGATCAGGACGGGATTGGCTTTTTGTCCGTCCACGGTCAGTAGCAGTTCGACTTCGCCGCGTCCGGCCAGTACGCGCGGGAGTTCGATGTTGAGTTGATCCAGCCCGGAAAAGTCGCTGTGCGCGCCGGCAAACTGCACCGTCGCCGGCTGACCGCCAATCGCGACGGAGATGGAGTTCTTCAATCGAATGCCGGTGCCGTACAAAACCAGGAACAAGCGATCCGAGTCCTTGCCTAAATCCGGTCCCAGATCAATGGGGCGTGGAATGACGCGGCTTTGGCTGGGATCGAGCATGGAGATTGGTTCCGATTGCGGAGTGCCGTTGGGCTTGACGCGCAAGACCTCTCCCATTGGAACGCCTTTTCCGCGCCCGTCAGCAGTAAACAAGCCAGGTGCCACCGGGTTGATTTCAACACGGGAATTGAAGGCTTTTTCCTTGCCATTATAAACCGTCACCAACGTCGAACCGACGGCTGTGCCTGCCGGGATGAGAAAGTTGATTTGAAACGGCGACACGAAAAACAGTGGCGAAGGACGTTCGCGGCCTGCCTGATCTTTCACTATCACACTGACACCGGCCAAAGTTGTCGGCAATTGCGTGCCGCCAGCACTTTGCGTCGTTTCCGCCAGCCCTTCGCCAAAAACCGTGACAATGGATTCCGGCGCAAAGGGGCCTGGAGTGAACGTCGCCGCCGAAACACAAGTCGCTTCGCCGGCCTGCGTCACGACGAAAGAATTTCCCGCAATCGTCAACGAGGCGGTGCGAGGTTTTCGATCCGGGCTTGGTGCGACCTGAAACGTGACCATACCGCTGCCCCGCATCGCAGGGCTACTGGTGACGGTGATCCAGGGATTTTTATTTTCAACCGTCCATTCGCAACTAGTGCCGGAAACACTGACTTGAACATTGCCTCTGCCGCCAGTCGAATCGAAGGTCTGGCTTTGCGGCGTGGGAACACTGGTGCAGACCTGTCCCAGCGGCACGCGCCACACGCCGCGTCCGCGCGTGAAGGCGAACAGATACGCCGCGCCTTTGTAAGCATTGATGGTCAACCATTCGACAGGCACGTTGGCGAAGCCTGTGTTTTCAACCGCCCAACTCGCGCCGCCGTCCGGTGAAGTAAACACGCCGAGGTCAGTGCCGATGTAAAGTCGCTGCGTGTCCGTCGGATCAACCACAATGCAATTGACCGGAATGTCCGGCAATCCGGCGGCGTTCGGCGCAGACGGCGGGCCGTCAATCGCCTGCCAGCTCTGGCCGCCGTTGAAAGTGCGAAAAATGTGATTGCCGCCGAAATTGGAAACCGTGGCGTAAGCGATGTCGCGGTTGGTCGGATCGAAAGCGATGGAAGAGACGGCGGCATTGTTGCTGCTGCGAACTCTGATGGACGGCCAGTCAGTGTCGACGCTGGAACTTAATCCAAGGGCTGTGCGGTGGATGTAACCATTAGCGGTTCCTGCCAGGACGAAATTGCCGTCGGTTGGCGCAACAGCGATGGATGTGGCTGAACCTTTCAGCGTCGCGCTGGCCTGCGACCAATTGTCCGCATTGTTGCGCGTTCGCCACAAACTTGTGCCGCCCAGCCACAATCGCGAGGCATCGCTCGGATCCATCGTCAGCGGCGCGATGAATTCAAACGTCTCCGTGCGGATGCCGGTCATCGCCTCAACGAAGTTCACACCGCCGTCGGTGGATTTTTTCAACGACTGGTATGTGTTTTCGGCGTAAACGATTCGCGGATTGAACGGATCTATCGCCACATATCCACCATCGCCGGACACGCGCTCGATCC
Source organism: uncultured Heliomicrobium sp. (assembly GCA_964603695.1). GTDB lineage: Bacteria > Acidobacteriota > Blastocatellia > RBC074 > RBC074 > RBC074. The sequence continues at coordinate 2,116 of CAZRXE010000908.1, read as the reverse complement.
AGTTGTTAGGCCCCAATTCGTCCGAACCGTAAATCACGCCGTTGTCCTGCGTGCCGCCTAGATAACTCTGCCCGCCCGGAAAGACAGCACCATGGTAGAACTGCGTGACAGCGTATCCATTGTTGAGCGAAGTCCAGGCGACGCGGCTTTCATCAGCCGAACAGGGCGCTCGATTACCTCTGACGGTTTGGGCGCGCGCATTTTCCGTTCGGAAAACGCCGCCATCCGTACCTACATACATTGTCCGGTTCGTGACGTTATTGAATTGCGGGTGAAAAGCAATTACGTGATGGTCGGCGTGAACATAGCGCGAGTTACTTTTGGGATACTGCCAGAACGATGCCATTCCCCAACTTACGCCGCCGTCATCCGAACGAAACAAATCCACGCCACCCACCCAAACAATGTTTTCATTGAGCGGGTCAACTGCAATCGTATTGTCATACCAGCCTTGATGAAGAGGCTGGGGCTTCCAGCGGGAATCGCATTCATTCAACAGTGCAAAGTACGGATTGGTGAAGAGCAGGCCATTAAGCTTGCTCGTGGCGACGTCATTGACTTTGCTCCAACTGCCGTTCGCCCCACCGTTGGTTGAACGTAGTACGGCGTGCAGGCTGTGTACCTCGCCTCTCAGGCCGTTTGCCGCAGCAGCAGCGTAGATCACATTTTGATTGGAAGGCGCAATTGCCAAACTGGTGCGCGACATGCCTTCTTCGTTGTAGACGGTTTCCCATTGTCCAAGTGCGGCGGCATTGTCGTTTCGATAAATCGAAGCCTGCACTTTTCCAGGGTTTCTGAGTTCCGGCGTGCCGCAGGCGGCGAAGACCACATCCGTTGCGCTGTCGGTGCGGATAGCCAGGTCTGTGCAACCATTGTTGATGGTTTCGTTGACCACGCGCGTCCAGTTGACGCCGCCGTCAGTCGAACGCATCACGCCGGATCGTGTCGCAGCGTAAATGCGATTGGAGTTGCTTTTGCTGATGACTATGTCATTGACGTACCAGAAATCCGGTGTGCCCGTGCCTTCCAATCGTCGCCAGGTATTGCCGCCGTCGAAGCTGCGGAAAATGCCTGCGCCACGCGTTGCATCCGCGTTGAAAAAGCCTTCGCCCGTTCCGGCATAAATCGTTTCAGGGTTGTTCGGATCCAGCGCCAGAGCATTGACCGCCAGATTCGGCAGCAAATCCGTCAATGGCGTCCAGTTTCTTCCGCCATCCACACTTCGCCAAACGCCGCCAGCGCTCCCGGCGGCGAACATAGTGTCGGGCGTTCGCGGATGAATCACCAAAGCGCGCGTGCGTCCGCCCACGTTGCCAGGCCCCAACGGAGTCCAGCCTCGCAAATCCGTCGGCGCAAGCATTTGGCTGCTTTTCGCGATTTCTCGCTGCGAGGGTAGCAATGCCCGCTGCAAAGTGGAGTACTGCGGCAGATCACGCATGCGCTGTTGCGCTTCCAGATAAAGTTCCACCGGCAGCGAATCCTTACCATCCGGCAGCCTTCGTTTGAGCAGATATTGCGCGGCTTCATCAGGCTTGTCGTAAGCCTGCCGCATCTCTTCCCGCTCGCGTTCAAGTTCTTCCTCCATCTCCCGATTCCGTTCGTTCTTTGTCGCGCGGAGGTTTTTCGGCGAGGCTTTGCCGGAAGGCGTTTCCGCTATTTGTCGTTCATTGCCTGAAGACCGCAATTGAAAATTGGTGTTTTGAGATTGAAGAGAAAGGACTGATGGGCGGGATAAAAAGCAGGCTCGAAAGCAGACTAGAGCAATGCACATCAACGCCAAGCCAACGCCCAGCGCCAAGCCAAACCGAATTTTCCCTAGACCGATTGAAATCCGCATGTGCTGTTTCCTCAACAGGGAAACGGGGGATTCGTGATTCTGCGTGAATCACTCCTGAGTCAGCGTCCGTCAGCACAAGCAGCAGGCGAATGCACTGCGTACGCGTGGCATCAGACGTTCCGTTGAGCTAAATCCGACTTGCTTGAAAACGATCAGTCGCTAAGCCGGACGATCTCCCAATAGCTCATCGAGTCAGGGACACAATTACGATCAGGGCACCACCAATGGGAGGCCGGTCATAAACAGCAACCGGCGCAAAAAGTCATTTTGAGTTCGCAG